>JAMOAC010000350.1 GCA_023621975.1 Bacillota bacterium
GTGGTTAAGCCTTTTATTCATAGAAGTTGATAAATTGGTGCCTCTGCAGTACATGCTTTACAGGATAATGAGCAACATTCAATTTTTGATAAATTCATATGCAATGCCGTCTAACATGAAGACCATGGATATTCCAAATGAGTCTGCAAGAATGGCTATGGCGGTATTGGCTGCAGGCCCGATGCTGTTTGTGTTTCCGTTCTTCCAGAAGTATTTTGTTAAAGGCCTTACTGTAGGCGCATTAAAGGGCTAAAGAATGAAATGAGCGCGCTCATTTAAATAAAATTAAGGAGGTTGCAGTATGTCAAATTTCAAAAAAATTTTAACATTACTGCTTGCATTAACCATATTAATTGCCACGATATTAACAGGTTGCGGCGGTAAAAAAGATGACGCGTCGTCAACATCAGGCAATGAGTCAGGAAAAAGCGATACAACGGTAACTGACCCAAGTGAGCTTCCGGAAGTAAAACTTACTTATTATTTCCCTCATAATGTACAGCCGGACCAGGAACTGGTTTATGAAGAGTTCAATAAAATGTTGAAGGAAAAAATTAATACCACTATTGACTTTAAGGGGACAGGCTGGGACGATTATGCCAATAAAATGCAAATGCTTGATGCATCAGGAGAAGAATACGACCTTTGCTTCACTTCCAACTGGATGAACAATTACATACAGAATGCATCCAAAGGTGCGTATGTTCCAATGGATGACCTTCTGACCAAATACGCGCCGAAGACATATGCACAGGTTCCCAAAGAGTACTGGGAAGCTGCAAGGGTTAAAGGGAAAATATACGGTGTATTGAACTATCAGATAATGGTAAGGTGTGCTGCTGTATCTGCAGAAACAGCACTGCTGGAAAAATACAACTTTGATTTGAAAAATGAAGTAAAACCCAACGATATGAGCAGCCTTGAACCGTTTATCGAAAAGGCAATTAATGAAGTTCCAGGTTCTTATACCCATGTAGTATTAAGTGATATGAGCGAATACTGCAGGCTTGATACACTGGTTGGTGCGAATACGCCCGGAGCAATTGACGTAGATGCCGAAGAAATAAAAGTAATCAATCAGTTCAAAGATTCAAAACGCTACAGGGAAATGGTCAAGCTTTTGCAAAGCTGGAATGAGAAAGGCTGGCAGCTTGCAGATATAAGAATGACCAGAAAAGGTGACGACAGGACTGAGGAAAAGGCACACAAGTATGTTATCGGTGTAGGTGGAGCTTATAGGCCGGACCTTGATGCTACAAGCACTTTGAGTATAGGTTTCCCCTTAACTTACGCTCCATTAGGCAACCCCATTGCTACGACAGGCGGAGTTACCGCAACCATGACGGCAATATCCAGGAACTCAAAAAATCCTGAGAGAGCCATGATGTATCTTGAAGCAATCAATACTGATACTGATTTGTTCATGTTGCTGAACTATGGAATTAAAGGCAAGCACTGGGATTTGGACGAGGAAGGTTTCTTGATTGCAGGACCTGACCAGCAGCAGTATAATCCGAACGTAACGTGGATGTATGCATGCATGTTTACAGGAATTCCGGCCAAAGGCCTGCCTAAAGATATCTGGGATCAGTTTAAGGAGATCAATGAAAATGCCGATAAATCACCACTGCTTGGATTCTCATTTGATGCTGAACCTGTAAAAGCTGAAATTGGTAAATGCCAGGCAGTATACGACGAATACTATAGGGCAATAGAAGTAGGGGCAATAACAGACGAACAGTACCAGGAGTTCCTTGATAAGCTGGATGCAGCCGGTGCTGAAAAAATTATCGCTGAAATGCAGAGACAGGTTGATGAATGGTTGGCTTCAAAAAAATAATACCTAACTAAAATACCTAACTAAATTATACTGACGACTTTATCCTTCCCAGGGGCTTTAGTGCCCTGGGAAGGATAAAGTCATTATTACTGGTCTCCCGTTTAGAAGTATATAGAATAACTTGTAAAAAAGAAAATATGATGAGAGATAAATGGTATGAAAAAACTGGTGTATAGAAATTTAACTCAACTGTTTATCAATATTTTTCTTCCTATTTTGATTTGCATTATTCTATTAATTATATTTTTGTCAATAGGCCTGTATATCAACTTTGAAAAGATTGTCCTTGACATGGAATATAATTATATGGAGTCCGACCTGCGAAGCATAAGCAGAAGCGCGTCTGTTATGTTCCAAACTGCAAGATCACTGGCCAAGCATATCTATTTTGATGAATCAACCGGTGATTTGTTTTATTCCGACATCGAGGATATAGACTACATAAAATACATAAATAAGCTGTCCGCATCCAGAAATATTAACTCTTTTGTCTATTCCGTACAGATTTACAACGGAGAAAAGTTTTATGTATCTCCAAGCATGAATTTTGTTTATCCCAAGTCAACGTTTCCCGATGCAGGCATAGTCAGTATCCTGAGTGACATGCAGACATACAAATGCCACTCGATAATACCAAGGAAAATACCCGATCTGACAAAGCTGCAAAATGACGGCAAGGGCAGATTTATTAATGTATATTCCTATCTCTTTTATGATTCTCAAATGCAGAGCGGAAAAATAAGTGAAGCCATCATACTGAATATTTATGAAAGTTCTTTGAGGGACAGCATAAACAGTTTCAGCAACGAAAACGACAAAAGGATTTTTATCATAGACAGCAAAGGTATATTGATTACGGAAGATGAGAAATATCCCATGCTGCATGACATGTCCAATCAAAAGTATATCAGGGATATATTGAATTCTGAAAAAGAAAGCGGAAACATCAGGGCGGAAGTCGACAATGTGGATTCGTTTATAACCTACGTATCTACAGATGTACTGGATTGGAAATTCATATCCATTATCCCGTACAGCCATATTACC
>JAMOAC010000353.1 GCA_023621975.1 Bacillota bacterium
GTTCAGCCGTAAAGGTTAATTCCGGACATATAAGGGTGAAAGCAAAGTTTGACGAAAATGGAACGTATGATTTTGAAACGGGAGCCGGAAATATAGAACTGAGTTTGCCTGAAGGAACAAAGATAAACGTAGACTCGTCTTTGACAACTGACATTAAGGATTTTGAAAATACGGATGACGGCATAAAAATCAGGGCATACACCGGCATGGGAAATGTTTCAATAAGTAAGTTTTGAAGTTTCGGGCATTTAATGGTAAAATCAAATATAAAAATATCACTCCGTGGGCAATTTTTTCATCAGGTTAATTGCATATGTATTGCAGTTACACACGGGAACAAACGGGAGAAAAGGAATTATGAAAATAAGAATAGGAAGAATAATATTAATTATATTAATTTTTTTTGCCATAGGTTTTGGCATTGGCAGTTTGCTGAAATATGTTTTTCCCGGAAACCGTGCAGAATTACCGGGCAATATGGAAAGCAAGGATGCCGCTTCCGAAAATGCCGCTTTACCGGAGCAGGTTGATTTGCCTGAACAGGATTTAACGGAACAAAAAAATGCGTCTGAACAGGATTTATCGGAACAAAAAGATTTGCCTGAACAGGATTTACCCGATCAAAAAGATGATAATTCACCGCAGGCAGGGGAGCCTTTATGCATAGTTGCCGTCGGCGACATCATGCTGGGCAGGGGAGTCGGTTCAAGGCTGGAAAAGCAGTCATTGGGCTATATACATGCTTTTGAAAAGGTAGCGGATATTCTTAAGGAAGGCGACATAATTTTCGGCAACCTGGAAGGGCCGATTACTGACAGGACGCATAGCCTTACTGCTTACAGCAAGACCAATAAAAATGGAAAATTTGTGCTTAAAGGTACCATTGCTTCATTTGAAGCAATCAAATACGCAGGTTTCAATATGTTAAGCCTTGCCAACAATCATATTCTCGACTACTACCAGGAAGGCCTGTTTGATACCATGAACATCCTGAATGAAAACGGAATTGCTTTTTCCGGTGCAGGCAAAAACCTGGAGGAAGCGAGAAAGCCGGCAGTAGTGGAGAAAAAAGGATTGAAAATAGGATTGTTGTCATATACTGATTTTGCGAATATCGTATATGCCGGTAATCCCAGGATAAGCTTTGCAGCCGGCGAGAATAAGGCAGGTGTGGCTCCCAACAAGTATGAATACATAAAGGAAGATATTGCCCGCATAGAAAGTGAAGTAGACATATTAATGGTATCCCTCCACTGGGGTGTCGAGGAAAGTTTTGAAATTCTTCCTGAACAGGTAGAATTGGCACACGACATTATTGACAGCGGCGCTGATGTTATTTTGGGGCACCATCCGCACCAATTCCAGGGAATGGAGATATACAAAGGTAAACCTATATTCTACAGCCTTGGTAATTTTATTTTCGATCAGAACGATCCGGAAAATCAGGAATCGTTTATAGTAAACATGCAGTTTATGGGCACAAAACTTACAGCCTTGTCAGCAGTTCCTGTAAGGACGGTGGACAAGGTTCAGGTTGTACCTGTTTTCGGTAATGATGCAAAGGAACTGTTGGAAAGGGAAGCAGAGCTGTCTTCAAGGCTGGGAACCGAGTTCAGGATTGAAAATGACAGGCTTGTCCTTTATGATATAGCTGACTTTTCTGATACAGCCGGTCCCGGCAGTGGCGGGTGATTTTTACCTGACAGAAAGCCCGGCTTTTTTTAATATGGGGATAACGGCGGTTGCCGTAATTGCAACTACAACGTAGAGAATGATGTCCTTTAATATAAAAGGCAGAAGCCCTGTGGAAATTGCTTTCCAGAGAGTCATTTCGGTGTCTCCCATATAGAACCTTGTTATCAGGTACAGATAGGTTACTCCTATAACGTTTATTACAGCCAGTCCGCTCATCAAGGAGATCAGGCTGTTTTTCAGGCTTACTGATTTCAGTGCTTCAGAAATCTTGCCTATGACATATGCACCTGCAATGAATCCCAGGATATATCCGAAACTAGGTTTGAAAATATATCCTATCCCACCGCCTTGTGTAAAAACAGGGATGCCCAGCAGCCCTATTATTGTGTAGATAAACTGGGACAGTGCTCCAAGCCTCGAACCGAGAATTATTCCTGCAAATGCACAGAAAAAAGGCTGGAATGACAGGGGAACCAGGGGGAATAATACTTTGATATAGGCACCGACTGCCATAAGTGCTGAAAATAATGCCACAAGTATCATTTCTCTTGTTCTTATTTTCACAGGCTGACGACCTCCAATTGTGATAAATAACACAAGTGATTAAATTAACATATCAATATAGTAAATGATAAAAACAATATTGTCAACTAAAAAATAAAATTAGGTTGACAATATGGTTTTATTTTATCACGTATTATATCAACAGATTTTGTAAATGGAAATATTTTTTGATAATGCTGAATAAAGAAGGAATTTTGGAAAACGTGTTGAATTAATTTATTGTAAAATAGCAAACGGCCGGTGGCATATAAACCATCCGGCCAATTTGCCTGCTTCAGCTGAGCAATTTGTGCTAGGAGTTTTCAAGGTTTATTGATGAATATTTTGCTGCGACTGGTTAATTTGTATATTGCTGCAATATAGCGCTTTAAATGCTGATTTGTGATTTTGTATAGTGATTACTGCGAAATTTTGTAAAATGTTTGTTTGCTTTTAATGCTTTATCTGCTGCCAAGTGTTAATTATTAGTTATTCTTGATATATTGCTTTGCTTGCTGCTATATAAAATACTGTTTGGTATGTTGATAAAATATTGCTTTGTACTTTGCTTTATGCGGTCATGCATAAGCTGCTGCAGTTTTTCTGAATCATTTGCTTTGTTCAATATATATATACCAACATTCATTGT
>JAMOAC010000262.1 GCA_023621975.1 Bacillota bacterium
TCTTCGGGACGGTTATGAGCTTTGTGATTTGGCAAAGGAAATTGTTTATGGCAGAACAGGCCAGGCTTTTATCATTAACAGCCAGGGAAGGACCATAGCGCATGCAGACAGGCAAATAATTCAATCGGTAGTTTCACAAAACCAGTCAGGTTCAAATGATACAGATGCCAATTCATCTGCCTCACAGGAACTTGATGTAAGTTCGTCTGCAACTGTGACGAGTGGCCGGGTTAGTGCTGTTGGTTTGGAAAATTACACTAACTTGCAAAACAGGATGATGAACGGGGAGACGGGATTTGGAGAATATGTGTTCAACAATGTTCAAAAGTTCATGGGGTTTGCACCGATTGCTGAATATGGTTGGTCAATAGGCGTGGAAGTGGACAGAGACGAGATGCTGGCGGGATTAAATGATTTACAGTACAGGTTCCTTTTTATGTCTGTCTTGTTTTTATTAGTTAGTATAATAGTTGCAATCAGCATTGCAGTGAATATTAATCGTCCTATAGCATATCTTACAGGAGAATGTAAGGAAATGGCAAAAGGGGATTTTTCCCGTGTTATGGATACCAGGTACATAAGGCGTAAGGATGAAATAGGAGAGTTAGCAAGAGCTTTTCAAATCATAGGGGATAATCTCAAGGATATCCTAAAAAGCGCATCGGAAGTTTCATCAAAATTGGCTTCCTCCTCCCAGGAATTGACGGCGGCTATCCAGCAGTCAACCACATTGGCAAGTGAAATAGCGACCACTTTGGACGAAATGGCCAAAGGTGCCACAACACAGGCGGAAGACAGTGAAAAAGGGGTTATTATGGTTAATCAAATGGGAGAATTAATAGAAGATACTGAAAAAAATATAACGGTTTTAAATGAATCAGCTGATGAAGTAGAGCAGTTGAAAGAAGAAGGCCTTGAAATATTGAAGGAATTGGTTAAAAGGACGCAGGGCAGCAGCGAAGCCATAGAAAAAATCAATAAAGTTATCCTAAACACTAACGAGAGCGCAGGAAAAATTGAAAAAGCAAGTTACATGATTACAAACATTGCTGACCAGACTAACTTGCTCGCGTTAAATGCCACCATTGAAGCGGCCAGGGCAGGAGAGTACGGAAGAGGCTTTGCAGTAGTTGCCGAGGAAATAAGGAAACTGGCTGAAGAATCCAATGTATTTACGAAAGATATAACCGCTGTCATACGTGAACTGATAGTTCAGGTAAGAGAAGCAGTGGAAAATATGGAAAGCGTTTTGGAGTTTGTATCTTCTCAGACAAACAGCGTGGAAATGACGAAAACGAGATTTGAGAAGATTGCCAGTGCCATTGAAAATCAAAAGGGAATAATAGAAGTGCTTAATCGATCCGGGCAGGAAATGAAAAATAAAAAAGAGGAAGTTATAAATATTATTCAGAATTTATCTGCCATAACCCAGGAACATGCAGCAGGAAGTGAAGAAATAGCTGCGTCCACCCAGGAACAGGCGCAATCAATGGAAAAACTTTCAGAAACAAGTGAAGTATTAGCCCAATTGGCAGTGATGTTGAATGATACCATATCAAAATTTAAAGTGTAGCAACGTGATAATGTAACAGGGGACGAGAATGTAACAGAGGACGGTTCCATGCCACATCTGGTGTGACATGGAATCGTCCCGCATGTCATCTATCCATCGCTTGTTTTCTATTTTCTCTCACTTTTTCTCTGAAATAATTTTACCAGCTCTACAATGGGTACAATAGCCAGTGAAAATACCAGTACGATTATCCACTGGGAAGTGTTAAGCTGAACTACCCTGAAGATACCGTTCAGTGCGGGTACTACTATTACTATTAGCTGAAGAACAACTGATATTGCTATGGCACCAATCAGATACATATTGGAGAAAAGGCCGATCTGGAATATGGATTTCTTTTCAGACCTTATGTTAAATGCATGGGTAAGCTGAATCAGCCCAAGCGTCGAGAAAGCCACTGTAACTGCTACTTCAGGGCTGTATAAAGTTTTTGCAGCATAATAAGCTCCAAGGGTCAACAAGCCTTCAACTATACCCTGATAAATTATATTTACACCCAATCCATCTGCAAATATGCTGCTTGATGATTTTCTCGGTTTTTGTTTCATAATGTCCTTTTCCGCTTTTTCAACACCTAATGCCAACGCAGGAAGGGTATCTGTGACCAGGTTTATCCACAATATATGAATTGGGAAAAGTATGTTCCAGTTGAAAAGGGTTGCAATAAAGAGCGTGATAACCTCGCCCATGTTTGCAGAGAGCAAAAATTGTATAGCTTTGCGTATATTGCTGAATATTTTTCTCCCTTCTTCAACAGCAGATACTATTGTTGCAAAGTTGTCATCGGCAAGTACCATGTCTGAGACACCTTTTGAAACGTCAGTGCCCGTTATTCCCATACCGACTCCGATATCAGCCGTCTTAAGTGCAGGAGCATCGTTTACGCCGTCTCCCGTCATGGCGACAACTTTATTCCTGCTTTTCCACGCCTTGACTATTCTCACCTTGTGTTCGGGAGACACTCTTGCATAAACAGAATACTTTTCAACCTTTTCAAAGAAATCTTCTTCGCTTATTTTATCAAGTTCCCTGCCTGTTATTACTGAATCGTCGTCATCAGCTATCCCAAGTTCTTTTGCTATTGCCGCCGCCGTATCCCTGTGGTCGCCGGTAATCATTATCGGTTTTATTCCTGCTTCCTTGCATATGCGTACTGCGTCTTTTGCTTCTTCCCTCGGCGGGTCTATCATACCGACGAGTCCTGCAAACACAAGGCCTTTTTCTATACTTTCTGATGTTATGTTTTCAGGTATTTTATCAACGTCCCTGTAAGCCATTGCAAGCACCCTGAGTGCCTTTTCAGCCATGGCCCT
>JAMOAC010000214.1 GCA_023621975.1 Bacillota bacterium
TATTTTAATGTTTTTGTTTTTATTTTTCTTATAAATCTGTTCCAATTCTGCTTGTGCTTTTAATTTACATAAATTTTTTATTGATAAGATTGTTAACAAAATGTATGCCTTTTTTTCATAAAATTCCCTTTAATCAAATAATATAAAAATTCTATCAATTAAACAATAAATTTTAAAAATAAAGCAAAAAAACGTAAAAAAATTGCATGTTTTTAGACAATGTTGCGTATAAGTGTTTTTGCAATGGAGAATTCATCACTTTAACATGCAGACAAAATCCCGGACCAATAGATGAGAGATGTGAAAAGGCAATCAAGCTTTACATCATGTATGACAAGCGCGCAGCAGATGTAATTCGTGAATTGGTTACCAAATTGAAAAACACAGGTAAAGTAGTACAGAACATATGTCATGGTGTAAAGAACCGGTACCAGGTTTTTGTAATAAACATGTCAATGGCATTAAGGTTAATAAAGAGAAAAAAAAGAAGTGGTATTTGAACTATGCACCCAGGTCGGCACCGCTAAAGATGCAGCTAAAAAGTATGGCATTAGCCAAGAGCTAAAGCTTGAGAAATATATTTCGTCATTTATATTATCGGTCATATTTTATAAGCTCCTTTTTCCGTCTGGCTAAATTGTATGCAATAGAATCTGTCTGTGTTAAATATAAGCAATAAAAAGATATATAAAACTTTAGCTGAAATATATTATTTAAGAAGTGTAGATCCATAAAGTTGTTAACAACGAATCTTTAGTAAAAAAGGAACTGCCTATATTTTTCTTATTTTGACAGTTCCTGCTTACGAATAAATTACAAGTGCTATTAAATTCACACAGCTTTTATGTTTCGAAAAACCTAATGATATCTATGTTTTACAACGTTTTTTCACTATTCCCATTCTATAGTTGCCGGCGGCTTGGTAGTTATATCGTAAACTATCCTGTTAATGTGCTTTACCTCATTGACAATACGATTTGAAATCCTCGCCAGCACGTCATAAGGAATCCTTGCCCAGTCCGCAGTCATGAAATCCGTGGTAGTAACCGCCCTTAAAGCGAGAGTGTAGTCATAAGTCCTTTCATCGCCCATTACCCCCACGCTTCTCATTCCGGTAAGCACGGCAAAATACTGGTTTATCTCTCTGCTAAGCCCTGCAGCGGCTATTTCCGACCTTAAAATATAATCTGCATCTCTTAGTATCTCAAGCTTGTCCTTGGTAACCTCTCCTATAATCCTGACGGCAAGTCCGGGTCCGGGGAAAGGCTGCCTCCAGACAATCTCTTCGGGAATGCCCAGTTCCTCTCCTACCATTCTTACCTCGTCCTTGAAAAGATATCGCAAAGGCTCGATTATCTCTTTGAAATCCACATGCTCAGGCAGTCCGCCCACGTTGTGGTGGCTTTTAATCACCGCTGCATTGCCCGGTCCGCTTTCTATAACGTCGGGATAGATGGTACCCTGTACCAGGAAATCCACTTTGCCGATCTTTTTTGCTTCCTCTTCGAAAACCCTGATAAATTCCTCACCGATTATTTTACGTTTCCTTTCCGGATCAGTTACACCCGCCAGCTTCTTTAAGAATCGCTCTTCCGCATCTACTCTTATAAGGTTGATATCGAACTGTTTCCTGAATACCTGTTCCACCTGGTCAGCTTCGTATTTTCTCAAAAGCCCATGGTCTACAAATATGCATGTAAGCTGCTTTCCAACGGCTTTATGCACCAAAACCGCTGCAACGGAAGAATCCACACCGCCTGAAAGAGCACAAAGAACGGTTTTGTCCCCCACCTTTTCCCTTATCGCTTTGACGGATTGCTCAACAAAGGAGGACATCTTCCAATCGCCCTTACAGCCGCATATGTTGAAGAGAAAATTCTTAAGGATGTCTCTCCCCTTGGGAGTATGCTCCACCTCCGGATGGAACTGCACTCCATAGAGTTTCCTTGACGGGTTTTCCATTGCAGCCGTCGGACAGTTGGAAGTTTCGGCGGTTTTGACAAACCCTTCAGGTAATTCATTCACATAATAAGTATGGCTCATCCAGCAAGTTGTGTCTCTTTCAATACCTCTGAACAATTCGGAGTTGTTGTCCAATTTTATGTCGACCTTGCCGTATTCACGCTGTCCTGCCTTAACTACCTTTCCACCCAGCATCGTGCCCATCAACTGCATTCCAAAGCATATCCCAAGCACAGGTATGCCCAGGTCGAATAGCTCTTTGTCGCAGAAAGGTGCATTTGCGTCATTAACAGAGGCAGGGCCTCCGGTAAATATAATGCCTTTCGGATTTAACGCCTTTATCCTGGCTATTGATGTATTATAAGGCAAAATTTCGCAGTATACACCAGCTTCTCTTACCCTTCTTGCAATTAGTTGATTGTACTGACCCCCAAAATCTAAAACCAGAACTATTTCATTATTCATAAGTGAAACCCCTTTATTGCAATATATTGTATAATTATATAGAAATTCGTCGGCAAATGCAATAATTCAGAAAGGTTCACGGTTTTAAGAAAAATACTGTGATACTCTGCGACTTTTCAGGTGAAACGAAGGGCAAACTTATTACAAAATTTAATGTGGTATCATCCCTGTAATGCAATAAATTGAACTTTGAAAAAGAAGGTGCCGGCCTATAAAATTTGAAATGTTGAGCTGCGAGACAGGTAACCACAAATCAAAATCGACCGGAAGAATATAATAAGAAAATTACAGAATTGACGTAAGAAGCGAGTACCCAATAGATTAGTGCATGAGAAATCGCCTTACTTGCTCCAACATGCTTACAATCCTGTGTCTTGGTTTCCATGGGGAGACGAGGCTTTTGAGAAAGCAAAAATAGAAGGGAAGCCAATCTTTCTTTCGATTGGGTATTCGTA
>JAMOAC010000497.1 GCA_023621975.1 Bacillota bacterium
TTTTCATTGTAAAAATAAGGCACAGCTATACCTCCTTAATATTCTTATATTAAAACAATTGTGAATTGCCACCGTATTCATGGCCACCATGTATTAAATATAAGCTCAACCGTATGCTATCCAGCGATCTACAACCTGTTGCCTGTACTCTTTGGACAGTGATTTAAAGAAAGCACTGTATCCCGTTACCCTTACCACCAGATCGGGATATTTATTCGGATCAGCATGAGCTTCCAATATTTTTTCCTTTGATACCACATTTATATTCACCAGAGTTCCTCCCATTTCATTGTGAGCTTTTATAAACGCCTTGATAATTTCTTTACCGCCCATTTCTTTTGCCAATTTGCTGTCCATATCAATCTGCAATGGGGTTGAATTGCCGTAGCCAGACTGAACACCTGCAACAGCATTGGCTTTGGCTGTAGGTGCGGTACCTCCGCCTGGAAGAAAACCCGGATCCGGGTCGGCGCTATGGGAGATAGGATCACCGGCATACCTTCCATTGGGTGTGGCAGGCAAATTCTTGCCGTGGATGAAAACATCTCCATGGGAGAAAATACCCGGCAATACACGGAAGCCAGCTTTTGTGGGAGTACCAATCATCAGGTTTGTATACATATCTGCAACAAGCTTTGCATAGTAATCGGCTCTGGAATTGCCTGAGCCGTATCTAGGTATGCTCTTAAACATCAACCTAATGTGTTCTGCACCCTCCCAATTATTTTTGAGTATGGTCTGCAGCTCTTCCCAGGTCAGTTTTTTCTCCTCTGCTATAAACTTCTCTATAACAGCCAGGGAATCGGCTACGGTAGCCAGTGCAGTGGCATCACAGGCAAAATTATATATGTCTACACCTCCGTTGGACATGTCTGCACCCCGTTCTATCGGACCATAAGCAAACAGATTGGCCACTATCTCAGGTTTGTTTATGTGTTTGTACTTCACATGCCAGTCCACACCATCTTTTATGATGTTTACCGCTGCCGCTACATGAGCTTCATACCTTCGCAGAAGGTTTTCCATACTGTTCTCTTCATCTGACTCAATCATTTCATCCAGAGCAAGCAAAAGTGGTTTTGCCAAACAAATTCGGGTCACGTCCTGCAGACAATACTCTATACCGGGAAGTGCCGTCCAGTTACATCCAACTTTAGCACGCATGCGAGCAAGTGTCAGGGGGAAACCATTTCGGGCAAATCCTTTGTCCAGTCCGCCGGAGCATGAAAATGACACACCGGTACCATCTTCGAAGAGATATTCTATGGCCTTGTCAAAGAGCTCTTCATTTGTATTCTCGTGTACCCGCAGAGCAACATTGGCAGGAATTTTCAACCTGTGCATAGCTTCCAGAACTAAGAATGATATGGTATTTGACATATCGCTTCCGTCGGCCGGATTTTGCCCGCCAATCTGCCAGTAATGAGTATCATTGAAGAACATGCTTGCCAAATACCATACTACTTCCTCATCATCCTTTATTATACCCTTAGCTTTATCAGCCTCATAATAAGGCCACAGCAGTTTGTCAATCTCCTGTCCGGCTCCGCCGTTAAAATACATTCGATCTACACACTGAAACCAGCATATAAACTGCATAGCCTCACGCAATGTCCGGGGCGGATTATCTATCAGCCATTCGTTTATGTCGGCAATTTCCGACAGATTTTTCTTTACAAACTCATCATCTGTCTTCATTGCCCCATGACGGGCATAATCAACATGTCGTCTTATCCAGCGCTGTATTGCCTCAACAAGCCGTTCTTCCCCGTCGTAGAAAGATGTATCTGCTGGATTGTTGTATTTTCTGTAATACCTAATCTTTTTAAGCAGGCCACCCCAACCAAGATCAAATCCGATTTTAAGATCAGGACCGCAGTGATTCATTCCATATAAGCCCCGGGTAGTTATGTTATACTTTTCAAACAAAGGTTCCTGTTCTTTGAATACGTGTTCGGGCCTCCACGGTCCTCCCATTCCTGGTACATTTCCAGCCCAGGCTCCTGCAAATGCGCTCATAGGATGAATATAAACCGGATGGGCGTCGAGATAGTTGGCAAAGGTCCTGGAAACAGCGTCCATACCCACTACCAGGTCGCATTCGGGATCCTTCACTATCTCAAATTCAATGGGCTCATCAAAAGGAATCCAGCCGTGATCGTCAAAATCGTAAGATCCAAGCCTTTGAATTTTTATATCATTGAACTTAAGCTTGGTTTCCCGCAGTGAGTCAACTCGTTCAGAATAACTCGGCATGCCCATAGATTAATCCCCCTTTATTTTTACTCATATACTATAAAAGCTGTCACCTCGGACAGCATTTATCCTACCGCCGTTATTGCATTGCTGATATCTGTGCTGTATTATTTTCTCTCTTATATTCAACGATATTAATGTAAGCCTGCGTTTTTTATGATTTCAATTATACAGGTACATATTCACCGGCCAGGCTTGTAAGTTTAGACATAGTATCGGAATCAGGTGTACAATACGTATTATCATACTCCTTACCCAGGATATCATATTTGACTTTTCCAAGGCTGTGATAGGGAAGCAGGACATACTGCCTGAGATTCTTCATATCCTGCAAAAACCTTGCTATTGACAAGATCTCTTCGGAAGTATCATTTACTGAACCTACGACAGGTGTTCTCACTATGATTGGTATATTTTCACTATCCAGCTTCTTTAAATTATTAAATATCGTGTCCCTGTCACCATGAATATGCATTTCATAAATTATCCGGCTGTATGCCTTAACATCATACATGATCAGATCCACATACGGCAATACAACCTTTAACTTATTGTAATGGTAGTTGCCTGCGGTCTGAATTACAACATGCAAATTATGGTGCTTAACGCACTTTA
>JAMOAC010000083.1 GCA_023621975.1 Bacillota bacterium
ATCATCAAAGAATTCGAAAAACGTATTGGAACTAAGGTTTTGGGCAATGTTGCCGCATCAGGTACGGAAATAATAAAAAAGTTAGGAAAACAGCACGTAATGACAGGATATCCAATAGTTTACACATCGGCTGACAGCGTATTCCAGATTGCAGCCCATGAAGACGTTATTCCGGTAAAAAGGCTTTATGAGATGTGTGAAATTGCCAGGGACATACTAACCGGTGAGCATGCCGTAGGCAGGGTTATTGCCAGGCCATTTACAGGAACGGAAGGCAATTATGTAAGGACGGACAGACGTCATGACTTCTCTTTAAAGCCTGTCAAAAAAACCATACTTGATTTTCTCTGCGAAGCAGGATATAAGGTAAAGGCAGTGGGCAAAATATTTGATATATTCGGAGGCCGTGGTATTACCGATTCTGTCCGCATTCATGGCAATATGGACGGTGTGGATAAAACACTGGAATACATGAAAGAAGAATTTGAAGGTATTATATTTACAAACCTTGTTGATTTTGATATGCTTTACGGGCATAGAAACAATGCTGAAGGCTATGCTGAAGCACTTATGGAGTTTGACAGCCGTGTACCGGAAATAATCGAAGCTTTGTCAGAGGATGATCTTTTGATAATAACCGCCGATCACGGGTGCGATCCTACTACTGAAAGCACTGATCATTCAAGGGAATACGTACCCCTTATAGTCTACGGGAAAAAGCTTCGCAAAAACGTAAACCTGGGTACCAGGGAAACTTTTGCAGATATTGCTGCAACGCTGGCACAGATGTTTAATGTTGAAAATCCCGGGATCGGCAAAGGATTTTATGGGGATGTGATTTTATGAGAATGTATGATATCATAGCCAAAAAAAGAGACGGTGGAGAACTTACCTATGAAGAATTGAAATTTTTCATTGATGGGTATTGTGAAGGTACAATTCCTGATTACCAGGCTTCAGCACTGCTTATGGCAATGTATCTGAAAGGTATGAGCCCACAGGAAACGGCAGATATGACAGTTCTTATGGCAAATTCGGGAGACCGCATTGACCTTTCGGCCATAAAAGGCATAAAGGTTGACAAGCACAGCACAGGAGGAGTGGGGGATAAAGTTACGCTGATTGTAGCACCAATTGTGGCTGCATGCGGTGTACCGGTGGCAAAAATGTCCGGAAGGGGCCTTGGGCATACCGGAGGAACCATCGATAAACTGGAGTCTATACCCGGTTTCAGAACATCCTTATCCAGAGATGAATTTATATCAAATGTACAGCATATAGGCATATGTATTGCGGGACAGACTTCGAATCTTGCGCCCGCCGACAAAAAGCTTTACGCATTGAGGGATGTGACTGCCACGGTTAACAGCATTCCGCTTATAGCAAGCAGCATAATGAGCAAAAAAATTGCTTCCGGGGCAAACAAAATAGTCTTGGATGTAAAGACAGGCAGTGGTGCTTTTATGAAAACTCTTGACGATTCCATCGCCCTTGCAAAGGCCATGGTTGAAATAGGAAAACGCGCGGGTATAGAGACTGTTGCAGTTATAACGGACATGGATACGCCCCTTGGGAATACGATAGGTAATGCACTGGAAGTCAGGGAAGCGCTGAATACTTTAAGAGGACGTGGTCCGAGGGATCTTGAAACAATATCTTTTGAAATTGCGGCAAGAATGCTTGAGCTTGCCGGAAAAGGAGATATGGAATACTGCAGGGAAGCTGTCAGAAACGCAGTATATGACGGAAGCGCATTGAAGAAATTTGCGGCAATGGTGAAAAGGCAAGGCGGAGACAGTGAAGTTGTAAACGACGAAAGCATTCTGGGGAAAGCAGAATTTACCCTGGATATAGTTTCAGACAAAAGCGGTTATGTTGAATCCATGAAGACCGATTTGCTTGGAACCGCTTCAATGATCCTGGGAGCCGGAAGGGAAACCAAGGACAGTGCCATTGACCATCTTGCAGGAATAGTACTGCATAAGAAAACAGGATCAAAAGTGGAAAAAGGTGAAGTGATTGCCACCCTCCATACAAGCAGTGAAGAAAAATTAAAAGAAGCCGAATCAGTAGTGAGGGATGCTTATATTATTTCAAACAGGCGACCGGAGACAAAGTCACTCATTCTTGCCTATGTAAATTCCACGGATGTCAGAAAATATGCTGACTAGTTCAATAGTAATTTCAGCACCATAGGGAAAAGTAAAATTTACTTAATGCTGAATATACCCGTAAAATCCAGCATAACAATTAATTAGGGAAAAGCATGGTATGGTAAAAGGAGTGAATTTTGTGCGTAAAAAACTCATTATATTTATTGTTATGCTGGCTTTAATACTGCAGGCAATACCTTTATCTTCGTATGGTGACGGAGGTGACGGTGCTACTCCTGCATCTACGGGTGTATTTGATCTAAAGGCCAAAGCTTATATCCTTATGGAAGCAAGTACAGGAAAGGTGCTTATAGAAGGCAACAGCCACGAAAAGCTTCCAATAGCGAGTATAACAAAAATAATGTCCATGCTTCTGATAATGGAAGCAATAGACAGCGGAAAAATAACATTTGATGACAAGGTGTACGTATCGGAACATGCTTTCAGTATGGGAGGCTCACAGGTCTGGCTTGAACCCGGCGAGGTATTTACGGTGGATGAAATGCTGAAAGCTGTGGCAATACATTCTGCCAATGATGCTACCGTGGCACTTGCAGAGACTGTGGCCGGGAGCGAAGAAGCATTTGTGGCCATGATGAACCAAAAGGCAAAGGAACTTGGCATGAATAACACGAATTTTCTTGATTGTACCGGCCTTACAGACGACGGCCACTATAGCACTGCATACGATATTGCGATCATGTCCCGTGAATTG
>JAMOAC010000344.1 GCA_023621975.1 Bacillota bacterium
TTGAAAAAATCAAGGAAAATTGCAAGGAAACGATTGTGGTTGACGCCCTCAGTATTGCAAAAAAATGCGGTAACATAAAAACGGTAAACATCGTATTGCTGGGTGTGCTGGCTAAATCCACCCATATAGAGAAGGAAATATGGCTTGAAGCTTTGAAAGAAACCGTTCCTTCAAAATTCCTTGATGTTAACATAAAAGCATTTGAAGAAGGTTATTCTCTGGCGGTATAATTACTGCAAATATAAATGGCGCTGATTATTACGGATAATTATCGCGAGTAATTATCATAGGTAATTTTCTTAACCAATTATTAGTAGGTGATTATCTCTAGTTGCTGAGTGAAGTTGATTGACATAAGTAATTAACATAAGTAATTAACAAAAATACCAGAAACACAATAAAATATTAAATATAAACAACAATTAATTGCAAGGCAAATAATAGCTTATCCGTGCCTGTTCAGGCTTGGATAAGCTAAAATATATTTAAAATATGATAATACGCCTGTGTGCTTTTGTGTGGGGCGGGGTTGGCCCCGTAATCCCTAAAAGACATTTCCGTGGGGAAATGAATGGGCAATATTAAGAAAATTTTAGGGAGGTAAAAAAAATGCAGTATTGGAATGCGACTTTTGAGTGCATGTCCAGGGATGAAATGACAGAATTGCAAAGTAAGCGTTTGGTTGAAACCGTAAAAAGAGTTTACCAAAACGTTCCTTGCTACAGGGAAAAAATGCAGAAAAAGGGGATAGAGCCGGGAGACATAAGATCAATAGAAGACCTCAAGCACCTTCCGTTCGTATATAAGGATGACCTGAGAGATAACTACCCCTACGGAATGTTTGCAGTACCGTTGTCTGAAATAGTAAGGATACATGCATCATCCGGGACGACAGGGAAACAGACTGTAGTTGGCTATACCCTGAGGGATATAGATACATGGGCAGAAATAATGGCAAGAACTTTTGTAAATGCAGGTGCCAATAAAAATTCGATTATTCAGGTGGCATATGGTTATGGCCTGTTTACAGGCGGACTGGGTACACATTACGGTGCTGAAAGGATAGGTGCTGCAGTAGTACCGGTTTCAACAGGGAACACCAAGAGACAGGTTCAAATAATGAAGGATTTCGGAACAACGATACTTGCATGCACGCCTTCATATGCCCTCTATCTTGCCGAGGAAATAGAGGCCCAAGGACTGACAAAAGACGATCTGAAACTGGAAGCCGGTGTTTTTGGTGCAGAGCCCTGGTCGGAAAATATGCGCAGGGAAATAGAGGAAAGGCTTGGAATAACGGCAATAGATATATATGGATTAAGCGAGGTCATGGGACCCGGCGTAGCAAGTGAATGTAAATGCAAGTGCGGTCTCCATATACAAGAGGACCATTTCATACCCGAAGTAATAGACCCTGAAACAGAAGAGGTGCTTCCTCCGGGTTCGACGGGAGAGCTTGTTTTCACAACAATTACAAAAGACGGTCTTCCTCTCATTAGATACAGGACGAGGGACATTTCCTCCCTGCATTACGAAAAATGCGATTGCGGAAGAACTTTGGTAAGAATGAGCAGGGTTACCGGCAGGACAGATGATATGTTAATAATCAGGGGAGTTAACGTATTTCCTTCCCAAATTGAAAGCGTACTGCTTGGAATAGGCGATACTGCTCCTCACTATCAATTAATAGTAGATAGGGTAGGAAAACTTGACGTACTTGAAATATGGGTGGAAATTAATCAAAATATGTTCTCCGACCAGGTTAGAAAGCTTGAAGATTTGGAAAGAAAAATAAGGAGGGAAATTGAATCTACCCTTGGAATAAGTGCTAAAATTAAACTGGTAGAGCCAAAATCAATTGAAAGAAGTGAAGGAAAGGCAAAAAGAGTTATAGACAGAAGAAAAATATAGGAAAGGGGCAAGTGTTATGCTGGTAAAGCAAATCTCGGTATTTCTTGAGAACAAATCAGGAAGGCTTGCAGAAGTAACCAAAATACTCGGCTCCCATGATATTGACATAAGTGCGCTTTCAATTGCTGACACCACTGATTTCGGTGTTTTAAGGCTCATTGTCAACAAACCTGAACAGGCTGAAAAAGTGCTTATTGAAAATGGGTTTACCGTAAGTTGTACAAATGTAATTGCAATAGCAGTCCCTGATAAGCCGGGTGGATTAGCCTCTGCCCTTGAAGTTCTGAAGGATGGCTCGGTAGGTATTGAGTATATGTATGCTTTTGTGGGAAAATCTTCTACAAACGCCCTCGTCATATTAAGGGTAGAGGAACCGGACAAAGCCGAAGAACTGCTTAAAAAGACGGGGATAAAGGTGCTTTCAGCAGAAGAGGTATATAATTTGTAGTTTTGTATCTTTGCAAAATATATTTATTTGCATGAGACAGGGGATCGTCCCCTGTCTCATCACTGTTACCCTGTCAATCGTCCCATGTCAACCAACAACCTCAAATGTCAACCCAACCTTCCCGGCACTACAGCTTTCCCAGTATGTTTTTATATGTCCAGTACTTCCAACTGCCGGTTATTACTTTTATTTCCTTTAAAAAGTACTTGTAAAAATTATAGAATTGGAGTTTGTCATCTTCATGTATATCAGATTTTGCATATCTGGCTTTGAGGAAAATATCTGTTATCTTTCTAAAAGAGGGATTCAGGAACAGATATCCTTCAATCCTGTCCGAATACTCACCAGGTGTCTCACCTGGTTGCAGTCCAAGTCCCTGTGAAGAAAGGACATCCAATATATGACCATACATCAACAGGATGCTTTGCCTCGGTAAAGCATTGCAGAATTTTCTCAACCTTGATCTTCTCCTGATAAAATTGATGGTAATTGTGGCAAACAAC
>JAMOAC010000173.1 GCA_023621975.1 Bacillota bacterium
AATGCTTTTCCAGGCATAACAAACAAGATATTGGCCAGGTTTGTAGACGCTGTTGCTGTAAGTTTTAAGGAATCAGAAGGGTACTTTCGTTCTGCAAAAAGACTGATTAATACGGGAAATCCGGTACGGCCCGAGCTTTTCAGCATTGACAGGCAGACTGCAAGGCAAAAGCTGGGGATTGACAGGTTAAAACCACTGATAGTAGTCATGGGCGGAAGCCTTGGAGCCGAAAAGATCAATGAAACGGTTGTTGATATGTTACGGAAATATTTTAAAAATAGCGACATAAACATGATTTTCTCAACCGGTACCAGGCAGTACGACAAGGTAATGCAGCGCCTGGGGGATTACAAAAATCCATCGGTCAGAATAATGCCGTATATTTATGATTCTGCGACCGTATACAATGCGGCAGACCTTATGATATGCAGGGCAGGGGCCATAACGTGCAGTGAGCTTACTGCGCTGGGAATACCGGCAATAATAATACCTTCACCCAACGTTGTGGCAAATCACCAGGAGCATAACGCAAGAGCCCTTGAAAAGCACGGTGCAGCAGTAGTAATTGTTGAAAAGGACTTGAATGTGGATTTGCTGTACCGGCAGATTTCAGATCTTTTGGGTGACAGGGAGCAGCTTGCCAAAATGGCAAGAAACTCAAAAAAGATAGGTGTTGTAAATTCTACTGAAAAGATTTATTCAATAATAAAGGAACTGGTATCATAAATAAGTAAGTTATGGCATAACTTTAAAAGCTATGCAAACATTTGTCTCAAATTGCACGCTGTAACACTTCCAAACACCTCGCATACTATATTAATGTAATGCGAGGTGTTATGTTATGAGCAAATTTGTAGTAACAGGTGGAAAGAAGCTTAAAGGTGAGATTACCATAGAAGGTTCAAAAAATGCAGTATTACCTATTCTGGCAGCAACTGTCCTTAACGGTGGAATTAACATAATAAAAAATTGTCCAAAGCTGAAGGACGTGGAAATAGCGCTTGAAATACTGAAAAAAATAGGATGCAAGGTCAAGGTGGAGGGCGATACGGTTATACTGGACTCATCAACGCTCAATAAAACCGAAATTCCTGAGGATCTGGCTTCGGAAATGAGGTCGTCCATATTGTTCATGGGGCCTATGCTTGCCAGATGTAAAAAAGTGACTATAAGCTATCCGGGTGGGTGTGTTATACTATTGGCACATTTTATTGACACAATTGGTTTGAAATAAGTGAAATAAATTGTATAATAGAAATAAATGAGATGGTGATAATGCATCATCTTTTTTTTATGGGAAAATGATTGGAGCAGAATTTGCTAAAGCCAAAGGGGTGAACAGCCACATGAACGAGAATGAAAAGCACCTCCTTGAAAGCGCAAAAAAAGGCGATATTGAAGCTTTTGAAAAACTGATAGAAGCACATGAAAAAAAGGTTTTCAATATTGCTTTGAGGATGATGGGCAATTATGAAGATGCCATGGATATGGCCCAGGAAGCGTTTATAAGGGTGTTTAAATCAATAGGCAGCTTTAAGGAGCAGTCCTCATTATCGACGTGGATATACAGGATCGTTACGAATATATGCCTGGACGAACTGAGAAAGCGTAAAAACAGAAAAGTTCTGTCCATAGATGATAATATAAAGTCTGACGACGGAGAAATAAAGAGGAATATTGTAAGTGATGATTTAACTCCGGATGAAAAGGTTGAAAGGGATGAAATTAAAAGAATGATTAATAATGCCATAAACGAGTTGTCCGATGAACATAGAACGGCTATTGTTCTCAGGGACATACAGGGATTTAGCTATAAAGAAATTTCAGAAATTGTCAATTGCCCGGAGGGAACTGTGAAATCAAGAATTTCCAGGGCCAGACAGGCGTTGAAAGAAATACTTATGTCAAAAAGGGAACTTTTAAAAGACAAATACGTCAAAGAACTGTAGAAAGGAGGGTTGGAGATGATGAATTGTAACGAAATAAAAGAACAAATGTCAGCATATATCGACGGAGAAATTGATGAAGTACAGCGTGCAGAGTTCGAAGAGCACATTGGTTCCTGTACTGAATGCAGAAACGAGCTTGAAGAGTTAATGAGTATTGTAAGCATGTGCAACAGCATTGAAGAAGAGGAACTTCCGTATAATTTCAGGGAAGAGCTTCATTCAAGGCTGTTGGCGGTAAAGGAAGAAAATACGCGCAAAAATAAGGTTGTGAAGCTGCGCAGCAGATATATGGGGATAATTTCCGCCGTTGCTGCATGCCTTTTGATATTTGTGCTGGCAAGAGGATTTATAAGCGACAGCCTGTTCCCGAAGTTTAGCCAGAAAGATATTGCCAAAACAGAATTGGCACAGGAGAAAGCGGGAACTGCAGATAAGAATGACGAAATGTCAAGCCAACAGGCAGAAGATTACGCTCTTACGGATAGTGCTTCTGCAATGGACAGCGGCGCTGCAGCGGATGGAGTACAAACGGATGAAGTGCAGGAGTTCAGTATAATGGCTGATCCGGGAACCACAGAATCTATACCGGACGATACGAAAGATATTACATCAAGGTCGACTGTTCCCGGCGAACGTAAGAAGTATTTGCAGAAAAGTAAAGGGGAAAATGTTTACAGCAACAGCGTTGTAATTAATGCAAAGGTTAACGGAGAACCGGATTCTGAAGTCGAAAATATAAGGAAGCTGGCAATTGACAACGGCGGTGAATTTACAGAGGAGAACTACGGGATAGCTTTGTTTAAAGAGCCACAGGCTGACATTGGAGAAGAGAAACCTGAAACTGCTATGTTGAGCTTTAAGATATCTTACAACCAGTACAGAGAATTCTTCGACTCTCTTGCAGGAT
>JAMOAC010000451.1 GCA_023621975.1 Bacillota bacterium
TTTACTCTTTCGGAAGCGTATATGATTTATTCTTTGTAACAGTACGAAACGGTAATGTTGTTTCCATAAAAGTGAGCCAGGTGATGTAGATGCCCGAATAAATCGGTCGGAATAAGAATAAATGAGCCGAAAACAAGAATAAATCTACCGGAAATAAGTCAGGCATAATCAGCGCCTGTGCATTATAAAGCAAACAGCTCATAAATACGGGAATAAATGCGCATAATATATGCGCATAATATATGCGCAGAATTACTGAAAGGATCATATGAATGATTGTAAGGTTTGGCTTTGTGGCAATGTCTTTGGAATTGTATAATGCATCTCCTTCCAAAACAATATCATATACAAATTACGCAAAGCTGACTGATGACAGTTCCAGGCTGTTTCATATGAAAAAGCTGACAAGAGAAAATCTTGAAAACACCCTCAGGATTCTGATTAATGCCCATGCAAACGGTATAGAAGTATACAGGATTACGTCAAAATTGGTCCCATTGGCTACACATAAGGATGTAATTGATTGGGACTACACAAATGAGTTATCGGAGCAGTTTCATAAAATAAAACAGTATCTTGAAGAAACTGGTATTCGCATCAGCGCCCATCCTGATCATTTCACCGTGCTTACCAGCACGAAAGAGGAAGTGATTGAAGCGTCCATACGTGACCTTATATACCATGACAGGATATTGAGCGCAATGGGTAAAGGTCCTGATGATGGAAAACTGGTATTGCATATAGGAGGGGTTTACAAGGACAAGGAAAAGGCTATAGGCATTTTTAAAAGCAATTTTTCCGCCCTGCCCAGGAATATAAGGGAACGCATCATCCTTGAAAACGATGATAAATCTTATACAGCTTCCGAGACCCTTAAACTATGCCAGGAGCTGCATGTTCCAATGGTTTTTGATGTACACCACCATTTATGCAATCCTGACGGCCTGACGGTAGAAGAACTTCTGGGCCCTGTATTCAACACATGGGAAAATCAAAGCCTGCCGCCTAAAATTCACTATTCCACTCCCAAATCCCAATCCAGCATAAGAAGTCATGCTGATTATGTTGACAGCGAATCTTTTTATGAATTTCTTCTTATAGCAAAAAAACTGAACAGGAACTTTGACGTGATGCTGGAGGCAAAGAACAAGGATGTAGCACTTTTAAAGCTAATGGATGATTTGAAGCGCTATAAGGGCATAAAATTCATCAGGGGAGCTGTTATTGAGTTTTAGGGGGGATCAATTAACATAAATTCCCGGGAATTATACTAATATCACGATATGTCAAGATTGAGGGTTAATTGGATTAATGAAGGCCGTGCAAGGCCACAAAATTTTTTACTGCACGTCGATGCCATTGTTTTTATCTAAGGCATTTATTATAATTTATTCTATTATATTTCAATAATAATTTGAAATTATGCCGTATATAACAGTAATATATAGTTATTACGATATAGTTCCAATTTTTTACTGTATATAACGGTATTTTTTATGTTATTATTTACCCTGGAGTATTTGTGTTAGAATATTTAAGTGGAATGTTTAGGTTAAAATATTTAATTTGGTATATTTTGACAGAGATATTTTTATTATAAATTTATGATTTGGGGGTCAATATGCTGTTAATTAAAAACGGAAAAATAATAACAATGGCCGGACAAACTTACGAAAAAGGATATATACTGGTTGGTGAGGGAAAAATAATTGAACTGGGTAATATGGAAGATATGTCGTCAAAAATAACAGACGAGGGAAGAGTCGAGATTATTGATGCCAAGGGTGGATATGTATTGCCCGGTTTAATAGATGCCCACTGCCATGTAGGAATGTGGGAGGATTCCACGGGCTTTGAAGGAGACGACGGAAATGAGGCAACGGATCCTGTGACGCCGCAGCTTAGGGCAATAGACGGGGTGTATTATGCGGACAGGTCATTTGTTGAAGCCAGGGAAAACGGTGTTACAACGGTGGTTACCGGCCCTGGAAGCGCAAATGTTATCGGAGGCCAGTTTGCGGCATTGAAAACCTACGGCAGGCGGATTGAGGAGATGATCGTAAAAGAGCCGGTAGCTATGAAGGTGGCATTTGGAGAAAATCCAAAAACCGTCTACAATGAAAAACGGCAGATGCCTATGACCCGCATGGCTACGGCTGCACTTTTGCGTGAAAATTTGTTTAAAGCTGTGGAGTATAAGCAGCTTCTTGACGATTACAACAAGGACAGTGAAAATAACGACAAGCCTGAATTTGATATGAAAATGCATGCCCTGCTGAAGGTTATAAACCGGGAGATACCGCTTAAGGCTCACGCACACAGGGCAGACGACATACTGACGGCTATAAGGATTGCAAAGGAATTCAATTTGAGGCTTACAATCGAGCACTGTACTGAAGGGCACCTTATCAAGGACATACTTGCCGAAGAAGGGGTAGCGGTCATTGTCGGGCCGTCGCTTACCGACAGGTCGAAGGTGGAACTGCGCAATCAGAGCCTTAAGACACCGGCAATACTGGCTGAAGCGGGTATTAAGGTAGCAATAATGACCGACCATCCTTGCATACCGATACAGTACCTGAGCCTTTGTGCAGCAATGGCCGTAAGGGAGGGTATGGATGAATACGAGGCCATGAAGGCGATTACCATAAATGCGGCGGAAATAACCGGTATAAGCGACAGGGTCGGAAGCCTTGAAAAGGGAAAGGATGCGGATATAGTAATATTTAACGGCCATCCTTTCGAATTAAGGACAAAAGTTATTATGACCATTATAAATGGAAATATTGTATATAAGGCATAAATATTGTATGTAACGCTTAAAAAACAGGTATTAATAACGTACAGTGACAGA
>JAMOAC010000343.1 GCA_023621975.1 Bacillota bacterium
TTTGAGGAAAAATGATATATCTTTATTGCCGCTTGACATCAGGTGGAACAATCTTTTCAGAAATATCGAAAAAACGCCTGATATATTAAAGTGCGAAGAAAGAATAAAAGACCTGCTTAAAAAGCAGTCAGGCCTTACTGCTGAACTTGAAGAAATTCAGGTAAGAAAAAAGAAGTGCATGGAAAATATAATAAAACTTACACCTGATGCTTTTGACAACAACAGTGAAGAAGCAAAAAAACAAATACAGTGGTGTGAGAAAGAAATAAGGCGAATCAATAAAAGAAAACAAGAAATAGAAGTTATCCTAGGCGATATTCCCGGTCTCATAAAGAAAGCAAATCTGGAACTGCTTGAACATACAATAAAACTGGTGTATGTTAGAATGAGGTCAAACCAGAAGAGGATAGAAGAATTGGAAAGGCTTATCGAAGAAACACGTGCCAGGCTGAAGGAATATATAAGCGAAAAGGAACTGTTGGCCCAGGACGGGGAGGAGACCTATTCCTATTTCCATGACCTGCTGGGATCGGAAGAACTGGAAAAGCTGGATAAAATGTTTTTTGGTAAAAGAGGAAGATAGCATTTTCGGTAAAAGCGGAAGATAACATTGAAGATAATATTAATATAATAATAAGAAAGGCAACTTCAGGAAAGAGTTGGTTGCGGTATGAAAATTGTTAAGCCGGAACAGATGAGTGCAATTGATAAATACACAATAAATGAGATAGGCATACCCGGAATAGTCCTGATGGAGAATGCAGCAGTCTGCGTAGCAAATGAGGTTTTAAGCATGCTGCAGGATATGAACGGTAAAAGGGCGGTTGTATTGGCAGGCAAGGGGAACAACGGGGGAGACGCCCTTGCAGTGGCAAGACATCTCTATAATAAGGGAATTGATGTATGGACATACCTTTTGGCGAAAAAAGACGAAATCAGTGGAGATGCTGCAACAAATCTCAGGATTCTTGAAAATATGGGAATTGGCGTAATTGAATTAACAAGCGAGGAACAATTCCCCGAATTTAAAAATGTACTGGCAGGAGCGGATATTGTAGTTGACGGTATATTCGGAACCGGCCTTAAGGGGAACGTGAGAGGAATACCCGCACATTTGATAGATATTGTAAACGGTTCATCAAAGGCTGTGGTTTCAATAGACATACCTTCCGGAATCAACGGTGAAAACGGCAAGATAATGGGATGCTGTATCAGGGCTTCCAGAACCGTAACTATGGCGTTGCCCAAAATAGGCCTGCTTGTGCATCCGGGCTGCGAATATACAGGCGATATAATTGTTGCGGACATTGGAATACCTCAGAAGGCTGTAGATAATTTCAATATAGATACGTATTTTCTAAACAGGCATGAAGTATCGTCCATGCTGCCTGTAAGAAGAAGAGATGCCAACAAGGGAGATTTTGGAAGGGTGCTTATCATAAGCGGCTCCAGGGGAATGACGGGGGCAGGATGCCTTACGGCCAGGGCTGCCTTGAGATCAGGAGCAGGCCTTGTTTATCTTGGCGTTCCTTCGGGATTGTGGCATGTCTATGCCTCATCGGTAACCGAAGCAATAACCGTACCCCTTGATGATGACGGAACTGGAAGGCTCTCAGTCAGTCTAATTGATAAAATAGATGCCTTAATTGAAAAGAAAGACGTTATTGCCATTGGTCCCGGCCTTTCTGTAAACGATTCCATTGTTGAGATAGTAAAAAGTATAATCAAAAAAGCCCAGGTTCCGCTTGTAATTGATGCTGATGCACTTAATGCCGTTTCGGCTGATGTAAGCATGCTGAAGCATCTGAAAGTTCCTGCGGTTGTGACTCCCCATCCGGGCGAAATGTCAAGGCTTACCGGCATTGACATTGCGGACATCCAGGATAACAGGCAGGAGATTGCAAGAGAATTTGCCGCAAGATGGAATGTCATAACAGTTCTTAAAGGCTCAAAGACAGTAGTTGCAAAGCCAGATGGTACTTTGTTCCTGAACACTACCGGAAATCCCGGGATGGCTACCGCAGGCAGCGGGGATGTGCTTACCGGAATCATTGCAGGCTTGATCGGGCAGGGAATGAAGCCTGAAGATGCTGCTGTTGCAGGTGTGTATATACACGGGCTTGCCGGGGACGAAGCTTGCAGCAAAAAAGGGGAGTACGGCATGATTGCAGGTGATATCATTGAAGAGCTTCCCGGGATATTGAGGTCAATGGGACGATAAAAACTATGTGGGATTATAAAAGCGACAAGTTTCGACAAAGAGACAAGCAGATAAGGATCGAGGGATAATTCTATGGAATACAAGCTTAACAGGGCATGGGCTGAGGTCAACCTGGACAATATTGCACACAATGTCCGTGAAATAAGGAGAATCACCAATAAAAAGGCTGAACTTATGGGTGTGGTCAAGGCTGATGCCTATGGCCATGGTGCCATGGAGGTAACAAAAACCCTACTGGCAAACGGAGTGACGCGCCTTGCAGTGTCTATGCTTGATGAGGCTATACAGCTGAGGAAAAACGGGATTGACGTTCCCATTCTTATTTTGAGCTACACTGACCCGGCAAGGGCTGAGGAAATAATCCTCAATAACGTAACCCAGACCGTTTACAGTTATGATCTTGCAAAAGCCTTATCGGACGCTGCTGTAAGGCTACACAGGAATGTAAAGATTCATATTAAAATAGATACCGGGATGACAAGGGTAGGATTTATGCCGGGATACAGTGCGGTAAAGAATGTTGTGGAAATAAGCAAGCTTCCCGGAATAATAATTGAAGGATTGTTTACCCACTTTGCTTCGGCGGATGAAAAGGATAAGAGATATACTTACATGCAGTTTGAGAGG
>JAMOAC010000102.1 GCA_023621975.1 Bacillota bacterium
ACAATTAAAATCACCGGCTCTACTGGAAGCGTACAGCTTGGCTGGTTCACCACTGGGAGATGGTATTAAAACCCAGTCCACTTCAGCCTCCGGATTGTTCTTCTTAAGAGCCCTACCCGCTCCTCCATTGGGGAAATGGGTACCATCAAATATGACCCCTACCTTGTTGGACGCTATATCTGCCTGCAGCTCATTATCCCGGTCTTTAACAGCAAAATCCTGGGCTAAGAGTCCCTCTTTGTACCACTCATGCAACTTTGAAAGGGCTGCTTTGACTTCAGATTGTATAAGACCGTATTCTAGTTTTCCATCTTTCTCTATCCAGCCCTGGTAAGCGCCAAACATGTTAAGGATACGGTCCCCACCAAAGTTTTTATGAAGGGCTGCTATTCCATACTCGGCTAAGCCCTCGTCCATAAAAGCCCTGGCCAGGTTCTCTATATCCTCTAAAGTTTTGGGTGGCTGCAGTCCCAGCTTATCCAACCAGTCTTTTCTGTACCACAATACGCTGTAACCAGGATCCAATGGCCCCGGATCGGGTATACCGATCATTTTTCCGCCATATGTAGCGCTCTGGAGTGCACGGCCATCAGCTATCTGGAGATATTCCTTTACTTTGGGCGAGGCATGCTCTTCTATTATGTCCTTTACATCAATAATCTTGTCCGCCATAGCCAATCTTTGAGCTATAGAGCCATATACCGGCATGAGATCGGGTAGATCGTCAGTGGCTATACATGTGGTTATTTTTGTCTCCAAAGGTTCCCCCCAGTTAGGAGCAGTCCATACCACATTCAACTTTATATTGAGTTGTTCAAGATAAGTCCTGGACCACCAGTTGTTATTTTCGTCCTCCCCCTCATCGAATCCCATCCACGATGTCTTTACACGGCATGCGGTAATTTCTATAGGTTCCGGATATTTTCCAAAGGGAGTGGGACTTACCTCTGAATCCTCCTCATCCGAATCCTCCTCTGCCTCTTCGGATTCGGATGGAGTGTCCTCGCTCTGTTCAGACGGCTGTTCTGTCTGTTCTCCAGCAGGCGATTCTGAAGCACAGCCAGCCAAAACAAAGGTTACTAGAAGTATTAAACTTAACACCAACCAAGTTACCCTTTTTACCACGCTTTTTGACCCCCCTTTTTATGAATTTATGGGCAATTATAGAATCAATAAACAAATTAATTACGGGAAACTTTGTTTAAAAAGTATATCATCTCCATAACCGCCCATTTATGGCTATAGTCATTGTAATATTTAAAGAGGGTTTAATCCATTAACTTTTATAACATACTTCTTTCACTTTTATGACTTTTTATCAGTGTTCGGGTGAACTTTAGCCTCATTGCGTATTATCAGGCTGACTCGCAGGCCCCCCATACAACTCCTTTCAACTTCCACGCCGCTTTTTCCTTTAAACTTCATTCTAAGCCGGTTATGCACATTTTTTATTCCGGTACCCGTCCACTCTTTATCATCATCTTGCTTTAGCATGTTACGCAGATCGTCCAGCACCTCTTCTGTCAACTCTTCTCCATTGTCTTCTACGATAATCCTGAAATACTCACCATCATCAACAAAAGATACCTTCAGAATGCCGTCTTTGAGCTTGTTTTTCAAACCATGTTTATATACATTTTCTATTATAGGTTGAAGTATAAGCCTGGGAACATAAAACTCTCTCATATGGTCCGGTAATTCATCAAACTCAACGGTTATCCGCTCCTGAAATCTGATGCTTTGCACCTCACAATAATCCCTAGCATGATTGACTTCTTTTATGAGCTCAACATCATTTAATCCCCCCTTGGTTATATATTGATAATAGCTGCTTAGATGCTTTACCAGCTTTGAAGCGCAGTCTGTATCTCCCATTTGTACTAAAGCATTTGCTATTAACAAACTGTTATAGAGAAAATGAGGGTTTATCTGATATTGAAGCTGTTTAAACTCAGCTTCTTTAAGCAACAACTCCTTCCTGTAAACATCTGAAACCAATTGTTTTAACCTGTTTACCAAATAATTGAACTGACGATATATGTGTCCAAATTCATCGTTTTTTGAGTACTCAACCTGTATATCAACCGTTCCATCTTCCACTTTCTCCAATGCATCCATTAACCGTTCCAAGGGTTGAGCTATAATACCCTTAAGCCAAAAACTAAATATGCCCACCAATAACAATACCAATGCCGACATAGCCCAAATCCACCGGCTAAACATCTTTAACGTATTCAGAAAGTTACTTTCGGGTATAAACACAACTAAAACACTGTGTAAAAAGGATGAGGGATTAAAAAATACGTAATATATTGTTCCATCTATATTTATCTTTTCATGCATTTTTTCCTGCAGTGATAAATCATCCAATAGCTTCTCCACACCCATTCTGTATTTTTCCGCATTATCAAGAGATAGATCTAATCCTCTCCCATCGCTTATAAGGAGTACATTTCCACCTTCAATCCCTGGAATATCCTTCATGGTAGTCAATACAGCTTCTTTTGAAATGCATGTACTCACAACGAACACTCGATCGGTTTTTGATAATTGTTCTGATTTACCATAGAATTGAGAAGTCATATTCATGTAATAGTCATCACCTATTAAACAGAAAGGCAAGTTTTCAACGTTAGAACGACTAAGATAAATATAATATTCTTCATTATCTATTGAAAGTATGGATTGAGTAGTAATCTTTTTTTTCGCAACCGGTAAATATACAGTTATTTCTTTTATATATGGATTCATATTTGCTGTTTTCCACAGGGTGTTTCTTATTTCGTTTAGTATTTGGAAAGTCTCAACTTCACTTATATCGGCATCGGATCTTTGTAACAT
>JAMOAC010000337.1 GCA_023621975.1 Bacillota bacterium
AAGGATGCATAACTCGAGTACACCCTTTTTCAGCTGGGTTTTCATAACGCCTTATGTTCCTCCTTTTACTTTTCTGTCTTTTTAACTTCTATCCACTAGTTGTTGACTTTCCGCATAATTCCGGAGTTGTAGAATCAAGCTTGACCGGACTGGGGTTGGTTATAAACTCGGGGCAACATTTTTCTTGTTTTACGCTGGGATATTATTCTGTTGGTCATTCCTCATATCCTCAACCACATGGGTCCCCGCCAGTTTATCATGAATGGTGTTATGTGCATCTGAAAAAACCGCCCAGAAGAACGAGACAATATAGGATATATTCCAGGTCAGGCCGGCAAGCAAAATTTTGCCTACAAATTGACGTATAAATACATCCAAAGGCCTCAGGATCCTTCCATCCCTCTTTACAACCCTTATATTCATAAGCCGCATGCCTATGGTCATGTCCTTCAGTATTATCATTGACAGCGTACCATACAGCCAGAAGAAGATAAAACTTATTAATATTAGGACGATATGGAGAATATTAATACCGGCTATGCCGGAGTCAACATACGAACTTATAACGCCGGGCTGGGGATGAATGTCCAAAAAACCCAAAATAATAAATATGGAAACAACCGGATTGTACAGTATTATCGCCATAACAGCAAATAAAAGAATTCTGGGTGCTCTGATGAATAACAGTAACATCAGCGGAATCAAAGACAGTATGTAGTCAATTGCAAATGCCATCAACCGCTTTCCAAGGGGTGCCACCGGATAATCACCCCCAATGACCGACTTTGCTTCCCTGTTATCCGACCATTCATCCAATATATTTCTGGCAACCAGCGCCGGTGAGCCGATTATATCCGATATTTCGTATTCGGTTTTATTGTCGGCTTTGCCGGATTCAAATATATCATCGTAGTCCATCAGAATGTTTTCCAGTTCATCGTCTCCAATTTTACCTTCAAGGTTAATTCTAAGCTCCCTTAAAAATTCACTTTTTTTCACTCTTCCTGTCACCTCCAACTATTATTCATTGATTAATAGCTGGTATTGATTATATAACACTACTATTCAAAGCACAATAGTAAAAATCATATTTAAACACCGTTACTACATTGAGATGTTCTCAGGTTACTGATACAAAGAATCCCCTATATTCCTTTATAAATTAAAAATATCTAAACGTTCAAAAAGCCTATTATTTTAGTGTAAAACAGAGGAAAAATAAAATTTACAGAGAAATATATACTGGCGAAATAAATAAAATTTTAAAAATGTTTATTATACACTGCAACTTTATAATATACAGTACGTCTATTAGAATGAATATAAGTTCTTCATCGGCCACATTGTTTGAAATTTTTTTGTTGTTGACAAACAAGGAATGCTTGATTTTCGAGGCAGAATCAATTATACAAATTTATAATATGGGAGAGGATGAAACAGTGGAATTATTAAAGATTGAAGGTCTGTCAAAGACAATAAAAAAGAAAAAAATACTGAATAACATATCTTTGACGGTTAACTCAGGCGAAATTGTCGGTTTCCTGGGACCCAACGGTGCCGGCAAAACCACCACAATAAAACTGATACTGGGTTTATTAAAAATTGCCGAAGGAAAAATTACCATTTGCGGACATGATGTATCAACGGATTTTGAAAATGCTATGGAACACGTGGGAGGTATTGTGGAAAACCCCGATCTTTATAAAAGAATGACGGGCCGGCAGAATCTTGAATACTTTGCCAGCATGTACAGGGATGTAGACAGAAACCATATAGATGAAGTTGTAAAAATGGTCAAAATGTCAGAACGCATTGATGACAGAGTTAAAACATATTCACTGGGTATGTGTCAGCGTATAGGCATAGCTCAGGCAATGCTGCACCGTCAACGCCTGATGGTTCTGGACTAGCCAACCAACGGCTTGGATCCGCTCGGCATCAAGGAGCTTAGGGATCTGCTCAAGTATCTTGCGAAGGAGGCCGGTGTGGGTATATTCATCTCAAGCCATATATTGTCCGAAATGGAGCTTATGTGTGACCGTATTTATATAATAGACAACGGTGAGATTATAGGTGAAAAGAGTATAAACCAGACCGAAGATACGGAAGATGCACCTATATACCAATACGTATTTGTTACCGACAACAATGAAATGACCTATGAGTACATGAAGAGTTTGCAGATAAACTGTGAATTGAAAAACGATGGCGTTGAAATCGTCATGAAGAGAAGTGAAATCCCGAATATTATTAAGACACTTGTCGACAACAACATAGGAATCTATGCCGTAAATCAGAAAAAGAGATCCCTCGAACAGGATTTCATATCCATAACAACCGGAAGCAAAACGCAGATAAGATAATTTTATATAAGGGAGTGGATGTTGCATGAAATTTATAAAACAAATAAAAATGGAAATTTTAAATATATTGAGATCCCGTTTCTTATTAGTTATATGCATACTTGTTGCATCAGCCAGCGTAATAATTCCGGTCCTCAATTATTTTACACAATCACGAACCATCGATGACGGCGGTGGCATTGTGCGTCCCCTGCCGGTACCCGTTGAAAGGGCTATTTATTCCAAGATAGCGGTAGATATGGATATATTACCTCCCGATATGGGACAGGATCCGATCATCGTAGATGGTGTAAAAATCGAACCGACCAATCCGTTTTACTGGCAAATCAAGGGATCGCAGCAGGAAATGGAAGCAATGGAAACAGATAAAAACCGGTTTTCAGACCCTCAGGTTTTGAATCTGGTTCTTTCTACGATGGAAGAAGAGATCAGACTATATGTAAAATTTGCCCAGCATATTGTCAAACCTACTGATTA
>JAMOAC010000370.1 GCA_023621975.1 Bacillota bacterium
AAAATCCTCGCTTCAGCGCACGCAAACAACCTAAAATATCCCTTACTCCTTTATCGCTCCCAGCATAATCCCAGCGACAAAATACCTCTGCAGGAATGGATAAACGATAAGCATGGGTATCAGCGCAATAAATACCTTTGCAGCATTCAAGGATTGATTTGAGAGCTCTGACAGCCTTTTATACTGATCCGGAGTCAGACTTGTATTGGTAGGAATGCTCACCACAAGCTGCTGAATATACGTCTGTAAAGGATATTTGGTAGCATCGCTCATCAATACCAGCCCATGAAAGAATTCATTCCAGTGATAAACGCCTACAAACAGAGTAATAGTCGCAATAACCGGTATGGAACAAGGAACAACTATTCCGAACAGTATACGCCATGGCCCTGCACCGTCAATTACCGCTGCCTCTTCAATATCCTTAGGTAAACTCCTGAAGAAATTCATGATGAGAATGGTATTGAATATTGGTAGCCCACCTGCCAGTACCAGCGCCCATATAGTATCCAACAGACCATAATTCCGAATAGTGATATACCATGGAATAAGGCCACCATTAAAAAGCATACAAAAGATGAGCAGCCACATGATTGCATCTCTAGCCCTAAACTCTTCTTTCGATTTTGAAAGCGGATAAGCCATCATTATTCCCACTAAAAGCGAAATACCGGTTCCTAAAACAGTGCGCTGGATGGATATCCAAAAAGAGTTAAAAAATTTAATATCGCTCACGATCTCCTTATAGGAAACAAGCGAAAAACCAATGGGATAAAATGTCACCAATCCCGCATTGGCTGCCGACTTATTGGAAATAGACAAACAAAATGTATACCACAGCGGATACAAACAGCTCAAAGTTATCAAACCAAGTAGTATTATATTAGCAACATCGAAAGCTCGAGACCAAAACGTCCTGTCTCTTACCAACAACTATTCCCCCTCTAAAATATCTTGTAATCGGCAAATTTATACGCCAGCACATAAGAAAGAGTAATCAGCACAAAGCTAACCACCGACTTAAATAACCCTGCGGCGGTTGCAAGGGAAAACTGCAAATTAGTCAACCCTAATCTATAAATCCACGTGTCCAATATGTCCCCTGTAGAATATACCAGAGGATTGTATAAGTTGTACACCTGGTCAAATCCCGCATTCAGAATGTTACCAAGTCCCAAAACCCCTAATAGTACAATAGTGGGTTTCAACTCTGGCAGCGTGACATACCACGTTTTCTGCCAACGATTAGCACCATCAATAGTCGCTGCTTCGTATAAATTAGGATTAATAGAGGTCAATGCAGCCAAAAAAATCACGGCATTAAAACCAAAGCTTTTCCAAACATCAGTCCCTATGACCAGCTGACGGAAAATAGAGGCATCAGCCATGAATAAGCGCGGCTCTAAACCAAACCAACCCCTCATGGTGTTTATAGCCCCCCTGTAACCGAATATATTTATGACTATGCTGGCCATTATAACCCATGATATAAAATGTGGCAGGTAAACGATAGTTTGTACCAGCTTTTTATATTTCAACTGCGTAACTTCATTTAACAACAACGCGAATATAAGAGGTACAAGAAGATTGAGCACAATTTTACCGCTTGAAATAATGAGGGTATTTATGATTACCTGCTTACTATCATCCAATTGCATTAAATACTGGAAATTTTCCAGTCCAATCCATTCCGAACCGAAAATCCCCAGTCCCGGATTATAGTCCTGAAAAGCCATTATAATGCCCACCATTGGAACGATGCTGAACAAAAACAACCAGACCAATGCCGGCAAAACCATTAAATAGTAATGCTTTTCGACGCTCCCTATCTTGCCTTTCATAATCCACTTCCCCTTAAATAAAACTTAAAAATTTTTATTAAGCGGAGGTGCTGTTTTCCCAACACCTCCGCTCAAATCAATTACGTTTATTTATTTGCTCTCATCATATTCAGCCTGTACTTCAGCGGTTATTTCGTCTCCGCCTTGTGCTTTCCATTTCTTTACAAACTCATCAAAGCTGCTAATAGGCTCTTGCCCAAGGATAATCTTAAGGATGGTCTCTTCTTCTAACTTCTGGAGATTAGCCCATTTTCTCTCCATGGTCTCAGTCTGGTTATAGGTCACGCTGTAAACCTTCTTATCAGGAGTAATGGTTGCATATGGGCGGTTGCCTATCAGTAACGAGTAGAAGCGCTGGAACTTACCAAAATCAGTCTGATCAAAATCCTGTACATTGAGCATTTCGTTATTGGGGTCAGCCGGTTTGACAACATTTTTGATGGCTTTTGCATCCGAATACATCAACTTATACGGACTGCCAGGTTGATTATAATCCTCTGGATCGGCTTCTCCTCTTAAAATTTTCCACAGCTCTTTGTATTCATATTCACACTCATCTGCCGGTGCCATAACATTGCGCAACGGATACCAGCTAATTGCTACAGAAGTATCGAAAATGCTCTCATCCCGTACCAGTACGTTGTTCATAATTATTATTGCTTTAGCGACATCTTCACTTGCCTTTTTGCTGATCAACGTATATGTCGTACCAACCGTCTTCATGCGTACATTCCACTTGCCATCATCGCTGTAAACCGGATAGGCTTGCCAGTTAGCATTGGGATCGTTCTTAAACGAATCGCCATTGCCATACCCCAGGCTCCACCACGGTCCAAAGAAGATACCTGCCTGATTAGCGTTGACGACTTCGCCCGAAGAATCCCTTGTACCCAGCTCAGGGTCAATGATACCCTCTTTATACCACCTAGCAAGAATCTCCAATGTCTTCTTTGTGTTCTCGCTTAAGGTGCCATATACCACTTTCCCTGT
>JAMOAC010000345.1 GCA_023621975.1 Bacillota bacterium
TTCGAACGGTTCTCAAAATTTCAGTTAAGCTATATGCTTAATTTCTTGAGCTGGTAGAGTATTGGGAAAAGGTAAGTTTCCTTTTAAGGGAGGTGGATTATGATAGATACTGAACGTCAGGCTCTTAATGTTTTCAGAATGAAGTTGCTGGGGGCAAAAATGCATGTGGTGACAAGCGGTACACAAACGCTTAAAGACGCTGTGAATGAAGCTTTGCGCGAGTGGAGCAGGCGTATCAGTGATACCCATTATGTATTGGGCTCTGTAATGGGACCACATCCTTTTCCGACTATTGTACGAGATTTCCAAAAAATTATTGGCTGTGAAGTCAGAAAGCAGATACTTGAAAGAGAGGGAAGACTGCCTGATGCGTTGGTAGCATGCGTCGGAGGAGGCAGTAATGCGATTGGATTGTTCTATGATTTTATTGATGAACCAAATGTCCGCCTTATCGGTTGTGAAGCGGCAGGCCGCGGAATTCATACAAAAGAGACCGCTGCAACGATAACCACCGGAAGGGTAGGAATTTTTCACGGCATGAAGTCTTATTTCTGTCAGGACGAATACGGTCAGATTGCCCCGGTTTATTCCATTTCAGCCGGTCTTGATTATCCGGGTGTAGGTCCTGAACATGCTTACCTGCATGATACAGGAAGGGCAGAGTATGTAGCGGTTACAGATGATGAAGCTGTGGAAGCTTTTGAGTACTTGTCACGTATGGAAGGGATAATTCCTGCAATTGAAAGTGCTCATGCGGTTGCTTATGCTAAAAAGCTTGCACCTTCCATGGGGAAGGATCAAATTTTGATAATCGGGCTTTCAGGCAGAGGGGATAAGGATGTCGCCTCGATAGCACGCTACAAGGGGGTTAAAATATATGAGTAATTTGCAGAGAGCTTTTGCCAATGGAAAAGCTTTTATTCCTTTTATAACTGCAGGAGATCCTTCATTGCAAATAACTGAACAATTAATACTTCAAATGGAAAAGGCCGGTGCCGATTTAATTGAGGTGGGCATCCCGTTTTCTGATCCTGTTGCGGAAGGACAGGTAATCCAGGATGCAAACAGGCGTGCATTGGCAGGCGGTGTAACGGTGGATAAAATATTTGACATGTTAAAAAGTGTTCGCAGGAAATGCAGTATACCAATAGCATTTATGACGTATGCTAATCCAGTATTTTCTTATGGCCCCGACAGGTTTATGAAAAAATGTCAGGAAACCGGAGTTGATGCGATTATTGTTCCCGATCTGCCGTTTGAAGAAAAAGGGGAAATCATGCCCCATTGTCTGAAATACGGCATCAACTATATATCGATGATTGCACCTACGTCTAACAACCGTATACTAATGATTGCCCAAGAAGCCCAGGGATTTATTTACTGCGTATCTTCCCTGGGAGTAACCGGAGTGCGTGAGCATATCAGCGATGATGCAAGAGAAATGGTTAAGCTTGTAAAATCGGTAAAAGATATACCATGTGCGATAGGCTTTGGCATTTCGACTCCTGAACAGGCATCGAAAATGGCTGAGTTTTCCGATGGCGTAATTGTAGGAAGCGCAATTGTCAAATTGGTGGAGAAATACGGCTCTGAATGCGTGCCTTATATTGCAGAATATGTTCGAATTATGAAAAATGCAGTGACGAAGATGTATTGAGCTATTTAATAGGCTTTATAATTCAACTTTCATACATACCTTTGCTATTAAATACAACGGGTATAACACCGGCTGAGCTTAATAATTATGGCTATTTTATTGGTCTTGATATCATTCCCTGAAATAATAATTGAATAACGTTAATAGAAAACCGGTATTTTTTAAGGCCCTATGTCAACGGTTGGGGTGGGGCGCTAGTAAAATGAAATATCGCAGTAATTTTCCAGCGGGCAGTCATTGGATTACTCGCTGGTTTCTTTTATCCAGTAAGTAGTTGACTAAAACCTGATGCATTAAGGATTTTAGAACACATAGATTTTTTATATGCTTAAAATATTTAACCTGCTTTTGTTAAACGCAATCCCAATACACTAAAAAGTAGATAATACTGAAATATATGTTATAATGATATTTGAAGAATAATGTTGCTATTTTCATAATGAGGAGGATTTGAGTGAAGGCAGTTTATCGCTTATTGGCTGTTCTTCATGGATTTGTAGGAATAGGTGCAATATTTGGAGGAATGGCTGCAATAATTAGCCCGGTAGATCCCCTTGGAATTACAGTTGATGCATTGAAAAATTCGCCCTTTAAGAATTTTCTCATACCCGGAATAATTTTATTTACTGTAATCGGAATTGGAAACATTGCAAGTGCCTTATTAATAGTCCGTTTTAAATTAAGATTTCAAGGATATATAAGCAGTGTCTTCAGCTGGGCTTTGGTTATTTGGATTGTTGTTCAGTGTATCATGCTTAATTCGGTTGTATTCCTGCATATACTGTATTTTATTATCGGATTGGTGGAAGCAGCTTTTTCAATAATTATTTTATTTGAGCAGCGCCTGTTTCCCGCAAACATTATCCTGAACATCTATAAAAACATACGCGGCAATGAAAAAACCAGTAGGATATGTATAGATCGTGAAAAATGCTGTAATGATACATCCATTTCTGATAACAATTGTAAATAATAATTATTATTGGTTCAATTTGGTTAATTTGCATAAAAAACCATGTATAAACAAAAAAAACTTATTTAGGACAACCTATTTAATTTTTTTCGAATTTGGTAATGGATAAATAACATTGCACTTATTGATTACATATGTTAAAATTTAGAGGAATTACATCAGAGTGTTAATTTATCCGAAAGAGTGTTAATTAATCCAT
>JAMOAC010000048.1 GCA_023621975.1 Bacillota bacterium
TAGGAAGGGAGTATAAAGGTTATGGCTGCTGAAAAAAGTACGGATGTAAGGCAATTTTTGGTGTTTAAAATAGGTGACCAGGAGTACGGCGTTGATATACAAAAGGTTACCACCATTATAGAGAAAGATATGAACATAGCGAGAGTACCGAAAACTCCTGATTATATCAAAGGCGTAATCAATTTAAGGGGCGAAATTATTCCGGTAATGAGTATAAGAAAGAGATTTGAGCTACCGGAGGTTGAAGATACTGAGGAGACAAGGATAATAGTTTTAAGGACAGATGATATAGTTATTGGTATTATTGTAGATGCGGTGGCAGAAGTTATAAGGCTTACAGACGATTCTATAGAGAATGTTTCCAATTTCAACAACGATATTATGATGGAATACATATATGGTGTAGGGAAAGTAAATGACAAGATAGTTTCAATACTTAATATTGAAAAACTGATTGACATTAATGAAAATATCACAAATCAGGGAGTATAGGTATGATTTTCAATATTAGTGATTTAAACAATATGCACATTGACGTGCTGAAGGAAATTGGAAATATAGGTGCGGGAAATGCGGCAACGGCATTGGCAAAAATGCTGGGCAGAAAAGTTGATATGGAAGTTCCTAAAGTAAGAATTGTTGAATTCAAAGATGTAAGTGATATTCTCGGTGGCGCTGAAATGACCGTAGTAGGAATTTTATTGAATGTCAGCGGTGACATTAAGGGAAACATTCTCTTTGTTCTGCAAATTGACGCCGCACATCTCCTGGTTAACATGTTGGTTGGAAAACCCCTGGAAAATGTGGACGATTTCAATGAAATAGAGATATCGGCACTGAAAGAAATCGGGAACATATTGTCAGGATCTTATATATCTGCACTTTCGGAATTGACAGGGCTGGATATTAAACCGTCCGTACCAAATATGGCAATTGATATGGCCGGTGCAATATTAAGCGTGCCTGCCATTGAATTCGGAAAGGTCGGGGATAATGTACTATATATTGAAACTGAATTTAAAGAAGGTTCTAACAGGGTTATTGGAGACTTTTTCCTTATTCCGGATATCGGATCATATGAAATAATGTTAAAAGCATTAGGGGTACTGGATTGATGGACAGTATTATTCGAGTAGGCATGGCGGATTTAAAATGTTCCAGGCATCCATGCGTATTAACAACACTTGGTTTGGGTTCGTGTGTTGGAATAGCACTTTATGATACATATACAAAAGTTGTTGGACTTGCACATATTATGTTACCATCAAGTGCTCAGTCAAGAAACAGAACAAATGTTGCCAAGTTTGCAGATACTGCAGTGGTAAAGTTGGTAGAGGATATGATAAAGCTGGGGGCAAGCAGGAAGCATCTGGTTGCGAAACTTGCTGGTGGGGCGCAGATGTTTGCCTTTGATGATTCATCGGAAATGATGAGGATAGGTACAAGAAATGTAATTGCCACCAGGGAAAAGCTCATGGAATTAAATATACCTATACTGGCAGAGGATACAGGTGGTAATTACGGAAGGACAATAGAGCTTTACTCTAATGATGGGAGTCTGCTTATAAAGACAATTGGGCACGGAATAAAAATAATTTGACTTAGGGGTGCATTATGGGCTACATCCAGAAGTTACCGTTTATTTTAGCTTCTACAATTACAATTATAGTAGGACTTGTTTGTTATACTTCCGGTGCAAGTAACATGGATACATTCGTAAAAATGATAATCAGTATGACAATTTTTTATCTTATAGGAATGTATGTAAGAAATTTAATTATTGATATAAAAAAGCAAGTTGATGAAAATCGGAAGAAGGAAGAATTGGAAAGAAATAAAAATGCTGAAAAAGAGTCAACAAACATTGATGGCACCAATAATAAAAATGTGGATTTTCAAACTCAAACTGAGAATGTCAAAAAAGAGAATAATAATTCCGATGAATTTACACCTCTTATGGCCAGTAAGGTTATTAAAAATTCATACTTGAAAACGGAGTAAGCTTAAAAAGTATAAAAGAACAGATAAACGACATTATTAAGATAAAATTGGATGCGTGGGGGATATAAATACAAATGACATCTAATAATAAACAAACAGCGGACCTTTGGTTGCAATACAGAGAAACAAAAGATCCTGCTATAAGGGAAAAACTTATATTGGAATATGTTCATCTGGTGAAATATATTGCAGGAAGGCTTAACATTTATTTCGGAACTAACGTTGAATATGATGATTTGGTTGGATTTGGAATTTTCGGACTTATTGATGCAATTGATAAGTATGACATAAACAAAGGAGTCAAATTTGAAACGTATGCTTCTCTCAGGATTAGGGGAGCAGTTATAGACAGCATAAGAGAAATGGATTGGATTCCAAGGTCATTAAGACAGAAACACAAGGAATTGGAGAAAGTTTATTGTGAACTGGAGAACGAATTAGGCCGTTCGGCTAATGATGAAGAAGTGGCGGAGAGGCTTGGCATTACTGTAAATGAACTGCATAAACTCCTGAATGAAGTAAGTGTTGGTACCATGACGTCGCTTGAGGAAATATTCGAGCAAAATAATGAATCCGGTATCAATATACCAAACGACAGTAAAAATGACAGCCCTGAAACATATATAGAAATGGAAGAAATGAAGCAAATACTTGCTGATGCCATAGACAAGCTCCCCGAGAAAGAGAAAAAGGTCATTTCTCTCTACTATTTTAATGAATTAACACTGAAGGAAATAAGCGCAATAATGTCAGTATCAGAATCAAGGATTTCTCAACTTCATACGAAGGCCATACTGCGCCTGAGAGGTAAGCTGGCACGTCATAAAA
>JAMOAC010000346.1 GCA_023621975.1 Bacillota bacterium
GGTTCCTGATTTATCCCGGGATAAAAAGTCCAGCTTCAGAAGTTCATTAACCATGTCCGCATCCCCGCAGTTAAAGTTTTCCTTTACAAAATCAAGAATTATGCCATACAGCCTGCCAAGGGACACTGATCTTCTCATATAGCCTTTGCTGCTGTTGTACCTGTAGAAATCCCTGTAGAATATATACGGTGAAGAGCAATAGAGCTTTTCAACAATATATTTAAGAGTGCAGGCAAACCTGCCTGAATTGTAATAGCGTTCCAAAATCTCCTCCACGCCTTTTAATTCGGCTATATCTTCAAAAGACATATAGATGTTGCATAATACTTCATAAGGCGGGTAGTGTCTGAAAACATATCTGTGCAGGCAGGCATCGCGCCTGATTTTCGAACCCTTCAAAAGTTTTAAGAAACCAAGCTGGAGATGGTGCGGCCCAAGCTTGTAGACATCGTTGAAGGATTTGATGAAGGAATTCATATCCTCAAAAGGAAGGCCGGCAATAAGGTCCATATGGATGTGTATGTTTTCCTTTTCCTTCAGCCTTGAAGTATTGTAAAACACCCTGTCAAGATTTGTCTTCCTGTCTACCGCCTCCAATGCATCCCTGTTTGTTGTCTGGACCCCTATTTCAAACTGTATTTGCCCTGCGGGCGCAGTATGGAGCAAATCCAGCACTTCATCATCAAAAAGGTCTGCCGCGGCTTCAAAATGAAAGTTCGTATCCCCCCCGTTTTTTATAACGAAGTCGAAAATTTCCAGAGCCCTTTTTTTATTGCAGTTAAATGTCCTGTCTACAAATTTTACCTGCTTTACACCTGCTTTGATAAGTTTCATAAGGTCCGACTTTACCCGTTCAATGTCAAAAAAACGTACCCCTTCTGTTACGGACGAAAGGCAGTAGGAACACGAAAAAGGGCATCCTCTTGATGACTCAAAGTACGCTATTTTGCTTTTACCTATCGAGGAAAGCATTTCTTCCGTATAAGGCGAGGGAATGCCATTTATGTCACTGACACATGCAAAAGATACTTCGGGAGACACGACTTTACCTTCGTGATTCCGATAATACACCCCTTCAATTCCGCTAAAATCGTCCGACGAGCAATTTAAGCATTCCAGAACCCTTGGAAAACTGATTTCACCTTCTCCTGCTATTATAAAATCTATACAGGGATTGCATTCCATCAGCTCCCTGCATTCAAAAGAAACCTCAGGCCCGCCGGCGATAATTTTCACATCGGGGCATATTTTCTTTATATTCGCAATGAGTTTTAACACATAAGATATATTCCATATATAACATGAAAAAGCGAGTATATCGGCTTTCTGTTCATATATATCCATCAGGACATGATCCATATTGTCGTTTATGGTAAATTCCAGTACACGTACTTCACCATGCTTTTCCCCGCAGCACGCTTTAAGATACCAAGGAGCAAGGGAAGAGTGAATATATTTTGAATTTAGTGAAACAATAACCGTCTTCATAAAAAAAACCTCGCTTAAGTATTAGCGAAGCTATTATACAGAATTTAAGCCAATGTTTCAAGGAATTAATTCTGTCAGAAATATTTTCTGTACCTAAAGCTGTTTGCACATTTTTAATATGATTGCTCCAATTTTCTCCTGAATATTTCCGCTTCCTCCCTCGTCGGCAAAGAAGACTGTGCCCCTTTTTTCTGTACCGTCAGGGCCCCTACTAGGTTTGCAAAAGAAATTGCTTCATCAATTCCCCTGCCTTCAGAAAATGCTACTGCCAGTGCACCGCAAAACGAATCCCCCGCCGCCGTGGTATCCACCGCTTTTACATCCAAAGCGGGTTTATGTACTATATCCTTTCCGGAATTGTACAGTACACCCCTGCTTCCAAGGGTTACAACAACCTGGGGTACGCCTTTGTCCATGAGATATTTGACCGCTACTTTTCCGTCTTCCACAGATTTTATGCTTATTCCGGTTATTAGCTCACATTCGCTCTCATTGGGAACCAGTATGTCAACCTGTGAAAGCATGCTGTCATCCAACTGGCAAGCGGGTGCGGGATTAAGCAGCACCTTTATCCCATGCCGCCTGGCAATTTCTATTGCCTTGTAAACCGTTGGAATGGGAATCTCAAGCTGTACAACCACCATGAAGCTATCCTTGATAATTTCCTCAAGCTGCTCCAAAGTTTCCGGCATAAGTTTGTAATTTGCTCCCTGGTCAATAACTATGCAGTTGTCGCCGTCCTTTACAAGGATTACCGCTATACCGGTGGCACATTCCTCAATAACTGCAACGTTGGCCGTATCAACATTATTATCCTTTAAATTCTCTATAAGGCGGCTTCCGAAAATATCCCCTCCAACACATCCTATCATGGACACATTTCCACCCAGCCTTGCTGCAGCAACAGCCTGGTTGGCTCCCTTCCCGCCAGGTACGGTCATAAAGCCGGAACCTATAATCGTTTCGCCCATTACAGGCATACGGGGAGTACAAATAACAAGGTCCATATTCAAGCTTCCTATAACCGTTATTTTTTTCATATTGACCTCCTTTACAAAGCATTCACTTATCCCTTGCAAAGCGCCTGGGCAATGTCAACCCATCGGCTCAGATTTTCAGGATTACCTCCGCAGGTACGCAAGTCCTTTAATATAATTTCAAGATTGCAATCTCTTGCAGCTTTTAAAACATTGTTAATGTCATTCTTTATCGCTTCTTCGTCAATCTGTCCCATTACAAGAGAAGGATTGGGCTTTCTTGAAAAAATGCACTTTCTTCCGATCTTCTCTGCAGCTATGTTCACATTCGACCACGGACTTACAGAAAT
>JAMOAC010000419.1 GCA_023621975.1 Bacillota bacterium
TGAAGTGTCAGTCCTGAATCGATTATATCCTCTACAATAAGTACATCCTTACCCTCAATGTTCTCCTCGAGGTCATGAATGATTCTGACTACTCCCGATGACCTTGTACCGCTTCCATAGCTTGACACTGCCATAAAATCCATGCTGAGAGGCACCTTTATTTCTTTAGCCAGGTCCCCGTAAAAAAGCACGGCTCCTCTTAATATGCCGACCATAACAATACTTTTGCCCTCATAATCCTCATTTATTTTCTTTGCTATACAGGATATCCTTTCCTGTAGTTTCTCCTTAGGGATAAGTATTTTTGCTATGTTTTCTTCAATACCGTTTTTCATAATTTCCTCCATATTTTTTACATATTTTAGCAAGTAATAACCTGCAATTTTTAATAATAATAAATATAACATATATTTTACATTAATAATAGTATGTAGTTCAATTGCTGTATCACAGTTTGGCGTTTAAATCTGAAGTGTCAAAAAATAACTTATTTTAAATAAAAATATAAATTACTTTATAAAAATGTGCTATAATGTTTTTTGGACTTGAATAAATGAGCAATCATTATTCAGTCTTATTGCAATACAAATCTTTTATATATGATTTTTGGAGGTAAATAAATGAAACGAATGGTCGGAACTACCGTAAGAGGTATAAGAGCCCCTATTATTAAAGAGGGAGATGATCTCGTCAGTATTGTAGTAGATTGCATATTAAAGGCATCCGAAGCCGAAAACTTTAAACTAAGGGACAGAGATGTCGTAGGTATCACGGAGTCTCTTCTGTCAAGAGCCCAGGGCAATTATGCCTCAATTGATGATATTGCTTATGATATAAGCAGAAAATTTGGCGATACTATAGGAGTATTATTCCCAATCCTCAGCAGAAACAGATTTGCAAACATATTCAAAGGAATTGTAAAAACCGGTAAGAAAATATACCTGTTTTTAAACTATCCGTCTGATGAGGTAGGAAATCATCTTATGGACCCTGACATAATGTATGACTCAGGAGTCAATCCGTATACGGATGTATTAAGCGAAGCCGAATACAGAAAGATTTTCGGGCAAAAGGTATTGCATCCGTTCACAGGTATAGATTATGTTGAAATGTACCGTGAACTTGCAGGCAATAACAACATCAGAATTTATCTTACAAACGACCCCAGAACGGCATTAAAATACACAAAGGAATTTCTCGTAGCAAACATACACGAAAGGTTCAGGACAAAGAAAATATTATTAAAAGCCGGGGCTGAAAAAGTTTATTCCCTTGATGAAATTCTGTGTGAACCTGTTAACGGAAGCGGTTATAACCCTGAATACGGGCTTCTTGGGTCAAACATGGCTTCGGACACCAAATTAAAGCTTTTCCCCAGGGACTGTAAAGAATTCGTTCATAAAGTACAGAATGCTTTAAAGGAAAAGACGGGAAAACATATCGAAGTTATGATATACGGAGATGGAGCCTTTAAGGACCCTGTAGGCAAGATATGGGAACTTGCAGACCCTGTTGTCTCACCGGGATATACCGAAGGGCTCAAGGGAACACCAAATGAAATTAAAATTAAGTACGTTGCTGACAATGAACTTAACGGGCTCCATGGAGAAGAGCTTGACAATGCCATGAGAAAAAAGATAAGCGAAAAAGGCAAGATTCCTGTTGGAAGCCCCGATTCCCTCGGAACTACACCAAGGCAAATTACTGACCTGATCGGAAGCCTTTGTGACCTCACCAGCGGGAGCGGCGACAAGGGCACTCCTATAGTTCTCGTACAAGGATATTTTGACAATTATGCAAGTGAATAAAATGCTTGACTGAATACGCAAAATGGATGCCGGCATTCCGTCAGCAATACGTAATGCCGGCTTAATCCAGTTATATGAATCGCTTTATGAGAATGGAGATTCTGTCTTTTTTTGTTTTGTTACCTATTTTCTCCAGTACAATTCGCCCTTTTCCTTTTACAGATATGGTATCACCCTCTTTGACTTGAGCAGATAACTTATCTTCAGGTTCCCAATTCACATACACCCTGCCGGCATTAACAAGCGGGGCAACCTTGCTTCTTGATATTCCAAACCCACTGCTTATTATGCAATCCAGCCTTAAAGAAGGGACGGTACATTTGATTTCTTTTGTTTTCGGCTCAGGTACCCGTAAGTCACCTATTTCACCTTTACTTACAGTAACGCCTGTATTTCCTACTTTACTTAGATTGTACAGTATATAATCTGCAATTTCCTTTAAGACAATAACGCTGCAAGATACGTCTTCCACGATTATATCGCCGATCTTCTCTCTTTTAATCCCAAGGCCCATTAAAGAGCCAAGGTAATCCCTGTGTGTAATGTTATCCTCCCTTTTTGGTTTAATATTTATAAGGCTTAGAGGGGTTTGTGCACTTTGTCCGGACAAATTGGTCAAATGAACAGGTTCAAATATGGCAATCATCCGCTCAGCTCCATTATAGCCGCCGTCAAACCTGTATTCTATATCATTAATGCCGTCTGTAATACTGTCCAGCACTCTTTCAACAAGCTTGATCTGATAGGGATCAAGAAAATCAGTCCAGGTAACAGCCCTGGTCTTTTGTGCGCTGACTGCCTTATCAAGCACTTTGGCTATGAGCAATTTGTCATCAATATTATTAAGTTTGTCGAGAATATTCTTCCTGTTTATCATTTCTTTTTCTTTACACCTGCATTGCTTTTTCATGATTTCTTGTTTAACTTTTTCAAGTATTCTTTTTGATTCAATTTCATTATACACGCCATCGGTCAGTCCGTCTTATGTTAATATCTTATAATAAT
>JAMOAC010000471.1 GCA_023621975.1 Bacillota bacterium
AGAGGGCACTAACTACCAAATGGAAAACAAGATGTTTGAGATTACTGAGGACAAGGTAAGGAAGGAAGAACGAAAGGAGATGAGAGGATTAAAGTTAGTAACAGATAATGCTGAAACGATAACAGAAAAAAACAAAGAAGTGAATAAAAAAGATGATAAAACAACTGAAGCTGATAAAGAGGTTGATACAGGATTTATAAGCGAGTCAACAAGAATTGAAGGGGATATAGCAACGGATTCAAATCTCATGTTTGCCGGCGAAATAAAAGGAAATATTGAAAGTAAAAACAACATTGTGGTTTCGGGGAAGGTGTATGGGAATATTGGCTGTAAGGATGTTGAGATAAATGAGGCAATCATAGAAGGCAATATTACTGTACAAGGATCTATAAAGGTACTTAAGGGAAGTAAAATAACAGGCGATATATCTGCCAACAGTGCTGTAATTAACGGTGATATCGAAGGCAACGTAAAAATAAAAAACGATATTAAATTGTACAAAAATGCTTGTATTATTGGAGATATTTCTGCTGGCACCATGTATGTTGAAGATGGTGCAATAATTAAAGGTGCTGTAAATATTCTGGCTGCTAACAAAGAAGAAAATGAAGAGCAAGAATAGTATTTAATATGGACAGGCAATTGTTAATAGAATATATTAACGATGGTATGATTTGTATGTGTTAAAGTAAGGGTGATTGAGTGCTTAAAGAACTCCGAAATGAAGGCAATATAGTGAAAATTTGCAAAATCGGCAATGCGACTGTGAAGATATGCGATGATGAATGTAAGGATAAAACGAATGAAGACGTGCAGGCAATTTTAGAAAGAATAAGATCAATTGGTATTAGAGCTGTAAAAAAGTAGTAATGAAGCTCATAGGATAAGACAAAAAATTGACGAAATTTGTAGAAAAATAATATTATTATGGGAATTTTGTTGAATTATGATGAAAACTTTGCTATAATAAGATTGCAATGCATGGTAACTTGCAATTAAATGTTAAAATAATTATATGGTCTGTAAAAGGGCAAACCTGTCGAAAGGCAGGGACGCAAAGCCATGGGCCTAAGGAATGATTATAATTCTAGGGCAGCCGGTTGCACACTAACTCTATACAACCGGTGTATAGAGTTTTTTTATAGATTTATAAAGTATCCAAATTAAAACATATGTTGTCAAAATAACAACAATCCTTTGAAAAGGTAGGCAATGCAGGCGGAAAAGTCAAGTATATATGCAGTTGAGGGGCATATATTGCAAGTATAGATTATAGTTGAATGAAATAGAAAACATAATATATGTTGTAAAAATAAAGTAATGTGAAATACATAAGTCTGTTGAGCAGTATGGTAGCGCACCGGGGTTGACATCATCAACAGGTCTTTTTGTTGCATAAAAGATGTTGAATTTTGTTTTTAAAAAGGGGGTTTTTCAAAACTTTGGCTATTCCTAAAAAACATAAAGAAGGAATGCTGCTTGAAGCGGCAAATATTGACGAAGCGATGATAAAAGCCGAAAAATACTATAAATGCGGGAGAAAGTCTTTGAGAATATATACTATAAAACCACCAATTTCTTTGCTTTGGGGAGCTATCAGAAAGCCAGGTGTTTACAGAGTTGAAAAGAGATACAGGAAAGAAGAAGCTGTTTTCGATTCGCGTCCAATTGATGGTACAGTTGAAATTATAGGTGGATTGGTTAAAGTTAAGGATCCTGTTAATGGTGGAAGATATCCCTCAATAATAGTGAATGATCCAAACATTGATGTTTATATAAATAACAAAAAAGCAACAGGTCCGTGTGTGGTTACTGAGAAGGATTGGATAAACATCGTTTTAAAAACTGTTGATCCAGTAATACACATTGATGTAAAGGTTTCCCGGGATAAGATGGAGGCAATTCTTGAGATCGAGAAAATTCCTGGCAGGAAGTATTTTTTGAGGGATGTGGAAGCCTGTAACACCCTTTTTATATGTGCAGATTACAGGGAAATACCACCGCCTGATGTTTCGCTCAAACAGTGTATTGACAAGCTGATTAACAAAGGTGTGGTACCAGAATTAATACGGGAAGAGAAAATACAGGCATTACTTAAACTGCCTTATGGGGGAAAGAGCGTTGTTGCTAAGGGAATTCCTCCTGTTCATGGAATTGATAGCTGTATAAAATATTATTTTTCCCAGCACAGCTATAGAAATCCAAATTTTGATATGGATAAGCAAGTGGATATAATGGATCACACCATCATCCCTACTGTTAAGGTGGGGGATGTTCTGGCTGAAAAGCTTATTTCAGCTATACCCGGAAGGGACGGGATGACAGTTACCGGTGAGTCTGTAAAAGCCCGGCCGGGAAAGGAATTGGTATTTAGAGCTGGCAAAGGGACGATATTGCTGGATAATAAAAAAATTGTAGCCACTATTTCCGGGCGACCTGTCTTAAACAGAGGTATAGTGAGTGTAGTTCCGGTTCTGACCATACCAGGTGATGTGGATGCGGATACCGGCAATATAAGATTTGATGGGGATGTAATCATAAGAGGAAATGTAAGGGAAGGTTTAAAAGTAACGGCCGGAGGAGACGTTGTAGTTGGCGGGAACTGCTATCATGCGATTATACGGGCTGGAGGCAATATAAATGTGTACGGAAAGGTTATAAACTGTAAAGTATCAGCCGGTGCTGATATGATTATGCATCTGTTTGTTACTCCGGCGATGGGGTGTATTAAGCGTATATTATGTACAACTGCCGAAAAAATAGCCATGGCATGCTCAAACCGGATGGAACGTGGCATCGGGC
>JAMOAC010000170.1 GCA_023621975.1 Bacillota bacterium
TAATCTTTTTGGAATTCATAACTTTCATACCTTAATTCTTATAATATATAAAAGGGACTGACTGTCCCTTTTATATAAATGATATAACTATAATTCTTGTTTTTAAATTAGTCTTCTTTACGTACAATCTTTTCTTTAACCTTGGCAGCTTTACCAAGCCTGTCACGCAGATAGTAAAGCTTTGCCCTTCTTACTTTACCTTTTCTCAATACTTCAATATGACTTATATTCGGAGAATGAACAGGAAGTATTCTTTCTACTCCAACTCCGTATGATACTCTTCTAACGGTAAAAGTTTCCTTCAAACCTTCCCCTTTAAAGCCTATAACCGTGCCTTCAAATGCCTGCAGCCTTTCTCTGTTACCTTCCTTAACCTTGAGGTGAACTCTTACGTAATCACCGACTTCAAGTTTCGGAAGATCTGTCCTGAGCTGCTCTTGCTCTATAGCTTTAATAATGTCCACTGGCCATTCCTCCTTCCCTCCAAGACGTTCATGCAACTACCGTATATTGCAGCGGACCGTCCGTAATTCACACGCACACCATTATATCATATAGAATATAAAATTGTAAATAGTGTTTATATTTTCAGAAATTACTTTGTCTTGTTTATGGCTTTGTCTATGGCTTTGTTTATGGCTTCGTTTACAGCTTTGTTTACAGCTTTGTTTGGTGCTTTATTCGCAAGGTAATGTTGTAATGTGCTTACGTCATGAAAATATGAATTTTCTATTTATTCATATCATACTTCACACCATACTCGCTCATCAACTTGCGGTCCTCTTCTGTAAGATTAAGTTTTTCGAAGAGATCAGGCCGCTTTTTGTACGTTCTTATTAATGACTGTTGTCTTCTCCACTTTTTAATATTGGCATGATGTCCTGACAATAATACATCAGGAACCAATCTTCCTTTAAATTCATATGGCCTGGTATACTGGGGGTATTCAAGCATACCGTTAAAATGCGATTCTTCAGTATAGGATTCTTCGGATGAGAGCACTCCGGGCAGTGTTCTTGTTATCGCGTCAATGAGCACCATAGCTGGAAGCTCTCCCCCGGTAAGCACGTAATCACCTATTGATATCTCTTCATCCACTATTTCCTCAATAATTCTTTCGTCAACACCTTCATAATGCCCGCAAAGCAGTATCAGGTGCTTATTTTCCCTTAACCGGTTCACAAGCTGCTGGTTTAAAATCTTTCCCTGCGGACTCATGTAAATTACTTTGGGCTTATAATCCAGGTCCTTTACAATTGCCTGATATGCATCGTAAATGGGCTGTGCCATCATAACCATGCCGCCACCGCCACCATAAGGATAATCATCAACTTTCCTGTGCTTATCTTTTGAATAATTCCTTATATCAATTGCATTTATTTCAACAATTCCCTCACTGCGGGCCCTTCCTATTATACTTTCTCCAAGAACGGCATCAAACATTCCGGGGAAAATTGTGAGTATATCAAATCTCATTTGTCTATCAGTCCCTCCGGAATACTGACAATTATTTTTTTCTCCTCGGTTGACACTTCTTTAACTACACTTTTTAATGCAGGTATTAAAATATCCTGCCCGTTTTTGTTTCCTACAACATATACATCATTGCTGCCGGTTTGAAGCACATCTTTTACCACACCCAGCATGTTTCCGTTTTCCTCAAACACTTCACATCCAACTATGTCGCAAATAAAAAAGGTATTTTCAGGCAGCTTGACGGCATTCTCCCTGTCAACCAGCAAAAACATTCCTTTTAATGCTTCAGCTTCGTTCATGTTATTTATGCCTTCAAGTTTGAGAATGACAAGGCTGCGAAAAAATTTAACCCCCAAAACATTACGCCTCTCCATGTTCCCAAACCTGTCAATATACACCCAATCAAGGTTATTAAATCTTTCAATATTGTCGGTAAGCGGAATTACTTTTATTTCCCCTTTTACACCATGAGTATTTGCTACCTTGCCTATCTGAAGATATTGATACACTTGATTTTCACCGCCTTGAACCGGACAAAAGGATGAATCAAATAAACAGGGGCGTATACCGCCCCCTCACACTGTTTAATTAAACTTTACTGCAATATTTCCACCACTACTCTTTTATTTTCCTTTACAGCAGCGGCTTTAATTACAGTTCTTATTGCTTTTGCTATTCTACCCTGCTTTCCAATTACTTTCCCCATATCTTCTTTTGCAACTTTGAGTTCAAGTATCAAAGATTGCTCACCTTCAACTTCGTTTACAACAACACTTTCAGGGTAGTCTACCAAAGATTTTGCAATTGTTTCGAGAAGTTCCTTCATCTTTTTACCTCCCGGGAATTACATTATAATGTCTTCATTATAAATGCATATTTCTTATTTGATACTACTGAATTATTCCTGTTTTCTTCAACAGCGCCCTGACCGTATCGGTCGGCTGAGCACCGTTTTTAAGCCACTTTACAGCCTTCTCGGCGTCAATGTTTACGTGAGCAGGTTCAGTTGTAGGGTTATAAGTACCTATTTCCTCTATGAATCTCCCATCACGGGGAAATCTTGAATCTGCAACAACCACACGGTAAACCGGTTTCTTTTTGGCACCAATTCTCTTTAACCTGATCTTTACTGCCATTTTGTCACCTCCTTGAGCTAAATAAAACATGAAAGAAAATACTTCATTTGCTAAAAGCACTGGTAAATATACAGATGCTTTTTTATCAGAAAGGCATACGGAGCTTTCCGAAGCCTTTTTTGCCACGCTTACCCATATCGGCCATCATTTTTACCAGTTTCTTCATTTCCTCAAAATCCTTAAGGAGCT
>JAMOAC010000125.1 GCA_023621975.1 Bacillota bacterium
TTATAATGTGTTGGAGAAAAATCCTGAGCATCTGTCCCGGTGTTTCGGCCCGGGACAGTGCGATGGAGGTCAAAAAGTAATTTTGTGAGGTATGTGATATGTAGACATCACATGCTATAGCCGAACTATGCCAAATACAAAAAGAAAAAATTACATAAAGAATTTGATAGTACTAAAATAACTTTTCCGTAGAGGTATTTGATGAAAAGTAAAATTTTATTGGCCGCTGCATCTGCAATTGTATTATTTTCAATTATGGGGGCTTACGCAATATATAAAATAGGAGATGTAATAATAGATAAAGCACTGGAAGCGGAAATTTCAAACATAGATGAATTATATTTAAATGTTAAAAAAGAGGTGCCGGTCGAAACAGAAACATCAACAGAAAAACCAACTGAAAAGCCGACCGCTGAAACAGTCAAGCCTGACACAAAGGGAAATGCCAGCAAAGATGCAGAGACCGTAAAGCAGATTTATCCCGGCAAAAAGTCCACTGTTGAAAGTGAAACCCGGAAAAATGCCAAAAAAACAGAAGGTGGCCAAGAATCAACTCCGGAAAACGAAATTAGAGTCAAGGTGGATAGTGAAGTTAATGGCAATGGGGACAGAATTACCCCTGATAAAATTAAACAGATAAAAGACAGGGTTTCCGCTGCCGATAAAATGAAAGCGGGTACTCTGGTGCTTAAAAGACTTAATCCGTCGGATATAGATGAGTTAATTAAAATGCTTGAAAACGGGATTACGAAAGAAGAATTGGAAAGGGCAAAAAAGCTTGTATATGAGCGATTTACAGCAGATGAAGTAGCTGAGATCAAGAAAATATACAGAAAATATATGTACGGGTAAACACAGCAAACCCCTTTTGGAAATACTAAAGATTAATATTAATTTGTATAGGAGAGAGCCATGGAAGATACAATGGATTTACGAGAAATAATCAAAATATTAAAGCAAAATTTGCTAATTATTATTGCAGTAATAATATGGGCAGCAATGTTAGGAGCTGTCGTCTCAATTTATGTACTGCAACCTGTCTATGAAGCGTCAGCAACAATGATAGTAAACAAAAGCAATGATGAGAAAAAGCAGGAAACTACATACAACGATATCCTGATGACACAGAAACTTGTAAAGACTTATGGCGTAATAATGCAGAGCAATACGGTACTTGAAAGAGTAATTGATGCGCTTAGCCTTGACATGGATACCAGTAAATTAAGAAGCATGCTGACAATAACCAGCGTAAATGAAACGGAAGTTTTAAAGATTACTGTAAGAAGCAAGGATCCGGAGCTTGCTGCAAGAGTTGCAAACGAAATAACAAAACAGGCGCCTCTGGAGATAATTAGAGCTGTAAAGGCAGGAAGCGTCGAAATAATTGATGAGGCTACGGTTCCCACAGAACCGGTAAAGCCAGATATAAAGATGAATATAGTTATAGCAGCAATTTTAGGCCTTATTGCTTCAATATTTGTGATACTTCTGAGATATTATTTTGACGATACTATAAGAACAGAAGATGATATAGTGGAAAAGCTGAATTTGCCCGTCCTTGGAGTACTTCCTTTTTACAGGCCTGAACCTGCGACATCGGGAAGAAAGGGGAGAAAGTAGAGCATATGTTTGGTATAAGAAGAAAGCCAAAGAAAGTAAAAAGGCCTGTAATCAACATAGAAACCGCACCCTTTCCTGTGGTTGAGGCATATAAGGCATTGAGGACAAATATACAGTTTGCTGGTATTGACAAGGAAGTAAAAAAAATATTATTTACAAGTTCAAACCCCATGGAGGGAAAGACTTCCGTATCGGTAAACCTTGCAGTAACCCTTGGACAAGCAGGCAACAAGGTGCTGTTAATAGACGCAGACTTGAGGAAACCCCGTATTCATAAACTTCTTAATATGCTCTCAACTCCAGGGCTGACCAATGTCCTGGTAAAGAGCTGTGACTTTAACCAGGCCGTGAAAAAGTACAGGGAGTATCCAATAGACGTGCTGACAAGTGGCCCAATACCGCCAAACCCAACAGAACTATTGGGCTCACAGGCGATGAAGGAATTTTTGGACTCTGTAGAAGAACAATATGAGTATATAATACTGGACACTCCGCCGTCACTTTTTATGTCAGACGCAGCTGTTCTTTCAAAATACGCTGATGGTGCGATAATAGTGATACAGGCAGGAGTCACTACTTTTGACATGGTAAGAGCGGTTGTGGACAGGTTGAAGAAAGCAGGAGGAAACATCCTCGGCTGTGTACTCAATGATGTAAGAATGGAGGATATAAGCAAGCAACTGTACGGCACAAGGTACGGCTACTATAAAAGCTACTCCAATTACTATGATGATAAAACCGTGACAAGACTGTGATGAAAATATAGATGATAATACGCAAGAAGGATTTGCAATATGAGAAAAAGAAATGGATTTACAGCAGCAAGTTCTATCACAGACATACATTGTCATATACTTCCGAATATAGATGACGGTGCAAAGAGCCTTGAAATCTCCTTAAAAATGGCGCAAATCGCTCTTGGGGAGGGAATAACAAGGATAATAGCCACTCCCCATTTCGATCCGGATGTAAAAAAAATCGAAGAATTTTTAGCAAAAAGGGAAGAGGCAATTTCCCATCTTACAAGTGAGCTTAAGGCACAGGGTGTGGAAATTGATATCCTTCCGGGTGCTGAGGTTTACCTTACTCCCTCGCTTCTCAGATTGGACGGCCTGGAGCGCCTTTGCCTTGGAAACAGCAGTTTCATGCTGTTTGAAATTCCGGTTATGTCGATACCACC
>JAMOAC010000100.1 GCA_023621975.1 Bacillota bacterium
ATTGCCTGAAGGTCCGAATCTTATCATTTTTGCTGCTCTCCCTGCTTCGTTGAATTAATTGCATCACTTAATTATATCATTCTCTCCGTGCCTTGGATTGGCTTTTACAATATTTGCTGCTTTGGTTATCGCGGAAATTATATCCACCTCGAACTGCAGCATTAAACTATTGATTTTCGAATACAGTTTTCCCTTTTCGGTTGCAATATATTTAGGCGGCAGATTATTCAATGCAATGGCAGCAATGTCATGAGTGCATCTTTCGCAAGTGCATACATCCATGTTGCGGAGCACATCATCCAGCATGCTGAATACCGCTTCTTCCATATAATTTATAAGTTTCATACAATGTCGGCCCCTTTATAAAAAAATTGGTTCTCTTATATAAAAAAATAAATGTCGTATTTACGCTGTCAGTTTTTCGTTATAAATACCACTTCATAATATCCCAGCCCCATATTATTGTAACAAATGTTGCGCCGACTATAAACGGTCCAAAAGGGATTGCATCCTTTCTGTTCTTTATTCCGCTAGCAACAAGAAAGATGCCTGTCAGGCCCCCGGCCAGAAGTGACAGCAATAATGCAAGTATGCACATCCTCCATCCCAGAAATATCCCTATTGGCACAAAAATTTTGATATCACCCATTCCCAGGGCACCATCATTTTTATACACCAGCATTCCTGTTATTGCAACAAGCGATAAAAATCCAGCCCCGGGAAGTATTCCGGCCAGTGGGTTCCACCATGCCCTGTCCCCGTATACTCCAAAAGGTCTGAAAAGGTTATATGCAAATGCGGCGGCACTGCCTGCCAATGCAGCAATAACAAGTCCATCAGGTATAATTTTATAGTAAAGGTCAATGAAAAAAACAGCAATTAGTATTGACAAGAGGTATGCAAACAGTATAAATTCAACGCTTATTGCAAACCTGCAATACAGAAGCACAAATACAATCCCGGTAGCAAGCCCCATCACGGGATACATGAACGGGGCGTTCAGCTTGCGGTACTGACACTTTGCCGTTGAATTGTTGATAGCTTTACCGGATAACTTAGCTTCAACGGGCAGGCAGCGGATTAAAGTATTAATGAGCATTCCCACTGCTGCCCCCAATGCAAAAATTGCAACAAACTCCATAAGCATTGTTTTATCAATCCGTTCCAATCCTGTTAATGGCAATAATTCAATATATATAATTCTCCGTATCTTGGAAAAATCCTTTTTTAACAAAAATCAATAAAAATGTTGCGAGAAGACATTTGAAAGCTGATTGAACAACTCATCCTTTATGCTGTCGGGCACTTTTGATCCCGTCCAGATTTCATAAGCGTAAATACCCTGATATATGAGCATTCCAAGCCCGTTTATTGCCTTGCAGCCTTGCTTTTCAGCTTCTTTCAACAGTTTTGTCTTTGGAGGGTTGTAAATTATGTCATAAAATACGTGATTTTTGTTGAAGCAGGAAAAGTCGCCAATGGGACATGCGTCAATTTCAGGATACATGCCCAGTGACGTTGTATTTATTATTATATCGTTACGGCAGAGTACATTTCCTTCCGCGACGTCACCCAGGCTTAATGCACGTACGGGAACTCCAGTCTTTTTACTTACAAAAGAGGACAGTTCAAGGGCCTTTGAGATGGTTCTGTTTACAATGTCAATATGCCCTGCCCCGTCAGCTGCAACTTTCATGGCAATTGCCCTGGCAGCACCGCCTGCCCCGATGATTGCAACTTTCCTGTTTGCAAAACCATGCCCTGTTTCCTCGGCAAATGAGCGCCTGAAACCTTCCGCATCCGTATTATATCCCAGCAGCCTTCCGTTTTCGTTCTTTACCGTATTAACCGCTCCTATTGACAAAGCCTCTTCGGATACATCATCAAGATACCTGATAATTTCGCTTTTGTACGGGATGGTCACATTGAAGCCGATAACATTTATTGCCCTTAAACCTTTTACGGCATTTTCAAGTTCATCTTTTTCAACCCTTAAAGGAACATATATTATGTCATGCCCCATATACCTGCTTATGGTATTATGGAGCTGCGGTGAAACGGAATGCTCCACAGGGTTACCCAACAGCCCTGCAATTTTCGTTCTGCCGGTTACCATAAACTTTGCATTCATCTTAATTCCCTCTTAATATTTTTTCACCGATTACCCTCTTGTTGAAGCCTTTTCATGTATCTCGACAATACCAGCTTTTCAGGAAATCTCTTCAACATGACCAGAATACTTTCCTTTTTATGTATCGGTTTTACAAGAATTGTAAACATGCCTACCCTGTTGCCACCATATACATCCGTAAAGATCTGGTCTCCGATAACAGCCACTTCGTCAAGCTTAACGTCCATAAGCCTTGCAGCCTTTTTATATGCTCTGCTTCCCGGCTTATAAGCCCTGTAGATGGCAAACAGCCTGAGTTTTTCATTAAACTTTACCACACGCTTTCTTGATGCATTTGAAACTATGCATACCTTTAAACCGTTACTCTTGGCTTTCTCAATCCAGTCTATGACATTTTGGTCTGCTTCCTTTACATGAGTGGCAACAAGAGTATTATCAATATCCAGTATCAAACCTTTAATATTTTTCTTCTTTAAAAAGTCAATATCTATATCCTGAATCCGTTCAACCATTAAACTAGGAAACAGTTTTTCCAGCATTTTATCCCGTTACGAAAATTATTACGTAACTTCTCCTTTCTTTTGTTAAATATTGAATATAACAAAAGCCACAACATGGCACAATTTTCAAAATATCATAAACAGTAATTAGCAATATAATAGCA
>JAMOAC010000053.1 GCA_023621975.1 Bacillota bacterium
CGCCGCTACCCAGATAATTTATCCATGGGGTAGGAGTATCCGGCCTGGTTATAACATATTCTTTTGCATTATTATCGAAATATCCGTATTTCATCCTCGATTTCTCCTTTTCTATTTGGTATATTGCCAATTGCAATTAACGCACTTTTTATTACAACATATGCTGAAAGGTATATATTACATATATAGCCGTACATTACAAACGCTAGGGTAGCCTAAGCTGCTCTAGCGCTTGGTAATTGAATTATTAAATCCTGGTATCAAATATTGAATATTAATCTAATCTCAGCATTAAACAATAAAAAATTAAATACATAAAATACACAATAAATAAAAAATCAAGCCAACCTGTTGTACCGCTGCCAGAGCTGCCAATTCGGCTGTCAGAACCTTCAATCCGGTTTTAAACGCAGTACAACAGGTTAAATCAGCATGCTGTTACTGTAATGTAAATACGTCTGAAACGGGCACCATATCTTCCATACTGTTCCATACAAATACTTTCACGTAATGCCCTGATACATTATCCGGCAGCTTGAAGCCGGCGCTGAAGATGGCTGAAGAGTTTCCTTTTATAACTTTTTCACCGGCAGAATATGTCTTGAACGTATTATCAGGCCCGTACAGGGCAACAATTACGCATACACTTCCCGGTTCAGACGAATTATTTGTTATTCTGACGCTTGTTCTCAAATCAGCAGAAGGTTTCAGCTGTTTCATTACATTACCCGATGCATCTTTAAATACAGGCTCTTCAATTGTAAATTTCGGCCCGGGAGAAGATGTCACTACCGTTACGGAAGGCCCGTCCGTAGTCCAATTGCCCGCCTCATCTCCCGCTTCAACTTTAAACGTGTATTCCGTATCCGGTGCCAATCCCGTTACAATACAGCTTAATACACTTCCGTCAATTGTTTTTATAAGCTCTGACCCTTTGTAAACCCTGTACTGCGTTACAGGAGCACCTGCAGTTGCAGCAGTCCATGACAGGGTAACTCCCGTAGAGCTTATATTTGTTGCTTTTATCTCGCTACCTTCAGGCCACATAGGTTCTGCCGGTATGCCGAATACCCTGATTTCGACAACATATGCATATTCTACTGCTGTCTTTTTAAACCTTATATACCGGTACGGGGTATTATCCGCAACATCAAGTACCCATGTGGTGTCATCCTCGAATCCTTCAGGCCCTACCCCACCCAGCACTTCATAAGTTCCAAAGTCAGGATCGTTGGAAGCCTGGATTTCAAAATTCCTTCTGTATCCGACCCAGTCGTCGTATCTTCTGTCTTCATATTCAACACGGGTTACTACATATTTATTCTTCAGGTCAATTTGCACCCATGCTTCGGTAGACTGGGACGATTTGCTGTCCCAACCGCTCATGTGCGATGCATTACCATCTACTACATTTGCCGGCGGGTGTTCGCTGTTTACATCATCTCCGTCAGAACTGGTGACAGGTTTATTGAGTGCAACATTCACCATAGGAGTTAACTTTATTTGCGCGTCATTAACATCAGAATACGGTATATATACGGTGGAAATGCCCCTGTTGTACCCTTCCTTTTCAGCCCTTACAATATACTTACCTGCAGAGTGCTCTGTATTTATTGTATAAGAACCGTCTGCGGCAGTTACGGCAGTACCCAGCGGTGTCGCCAGGTCATCGCTGGAATAAAGTGTAACTGTGGCACCAGCTACAGGCTTATTGGATTCATCAAATACAATTCCTCCTACCGAGAACTCTTCGGGTGCCGGTATGCCGAATACCCTGATTTCGACAACATATGCATATTGTACTGCTGTTTTCTTAAACCTTACATACCGGTACGGAGTTTTGTCCGTAACATTTAGTACCCATGTGGTGTCATCCTCGAATCCTTCAGGCCCTACCCCGCCCAGCACTTCATAAGTTCCAAAGTCAGGATCGTTGGAAGCCTGAATTTCAAAATTGCTTCTGTATCCATCCCAGTCGTAGTATCTTCTGTCTTCATATTCAACACGGGTTATTACATATTCGTCCTGCAGGTCAATCTGTACCCATGCCTCAGTAGACTGGGATGACTTGCTGTCCCAACCGCTCATATGCGATGCATTGCCATCTACTACATTTGCCGGCGGATGCTCGCTGTTTATATCATCTCCGTCAGAACTGGTGACAGGTTTATTGAGTGCAACATTCTTCGATGTCACTTTAGACCTGGCAAACGCTTCTTGTGCTTCTGTTAACTTGGCAATATGGTAGTTAATTCCATCACGGGTTAATTCTCCGCTGCTTAAGTAGCTTTGAGCTTTGAAAACGGTAATTTCAAGGTATTCCTTGGCCCACGGTGCATGCATTCCTTCTTCATTGCCTACAGGCGAGCCTTCAATTAATGCCTGAGCCTTTGCTATTTCCAGGCTTAATGTATGTGTGTCTATACCTTCTGTGGTTACGTAAACAACAGGCCCGTCTACACTCCAGCTGTCCTTTGCATTTCCTGCCTGAACTGAAAATCTGAAATCCGTTCCTGCAGTCAGCCCGTTAACGACATAGCTGTTTACATTTCCGGGAACTGTTCCTATTAATTCGGAACCTTTATAGATCCTGTATCCGGTTACTCCTGTTCCATCTTCAGCACTTGTCCATGTCAATGTAACAGCCGATTCACTTACATTCGAAGCTGTCAACTTGCTTCCCTGAGGCCATACAGGAGAAGCCACACCAAGTATTTCATTTGATTTTATGTCTGCGTATGCATCTTCAAGACCTGCATTGTTTATGATATACGCATCATCATAT
>JAMOAC010000369.1 GCA_023621975.1 Bacillota bacterium
CATACGGCCTGTGAGCAAGTTCAGGATGGGTGTACTCAATGTATGCCTGAACCGGGAGTGCTTTTGGAAATGTCGGCCCCAGCAGCATTGGCAGTTCATATGCACCAAAAGAATAGGTAAATACGATTATAAAAACCATGGCAATTGACGGAAAACAAAGGGGAAGCGTAACATATACAAATGTTTTGAAAGGTGTTGCACCCAGATTTAATGCTGCTTCTCCCAGGTTACTGTCAATATTGCCCATGATTGTTGCAACAACCAGTACAATAAACGGTATTTCCTTCCACACATACCCCAGTATTACACCAATGAACTTTTCATCAAACACCATAGGTACAAATTCCTGCTGCGAATCGATAATACCCAATAGATAACTTAACCTTGCCACCAATCCGCTTTGCGAAAAAAGACTTATTACCAGTGTTGCAACAACAATATGAGGAATAAGACAAGGAAGTTTAAAAATGTTATATGCCTTTTTATTCACAAACCCGGTTTTGCAAAAAAGATAGCTCAGTACAACACCTGATATGACGGCAATAAGTGAAGATACCGCTGATATCAGTAAACTGACCATAACAGAATTCAGCAGGTTCCGGTTTTCAAATGTTTCTTTATAATATTTCAGGGTAAATTCAGTAAGCCCTGCCGACCTTAGTAAACCGAAACTTTGGACAATTCCGTTTACAAGCCCGTATATGAAAATTATCAGCAATATTATTGTCGGCATAAGCAACAGGTATGGCACCAGGCTCTTTTTATTCAATACTCCTCACCCTTGTTCAATTACTTCCTTCGCCATTTATTTCGTTACTTTCTACTTCCTTCGCCACTTATTCGCTGCTTTCTCCATGGCCTGCTTCACAATTTATTTCATTATCTCTTCCTGCCATATTTCTTCTATTATCGGCACAACGTCTGCTTTCAGCTCTTCTACCCTTTTTGAAAGCAGTTCTTCAGGAGAAAGCACTCCCTTGCCGATTTTTATTAAAGTAAAGAGTTCTTTTTCTGAATCATCAAGCTTATTCATATCAACAACCGGCAAATCTCCCCAGTTTTCCGGGTCATATTTGGAAGCCTGCATCCGGGGTGACAATACGGCATTAATCACTGCCAAAGCTCCGTCTATATTTGCAGCATTGGCAGGTATGGCAAGAAAATGAGTATTGCCTATCGTACCTTTGTCAAAAAGGAATGACTGGGAGCTTTCAGGGAATTGTCCTGCCTGGATCATTGCAGCTACATGGTTTGGATTGTATGTCATGGTCATAACAACCTCGCCGTCAGCATACATGTTGTCCAGCTGGGCTATGGTTGAAGGATATGTTTTCCCTTCTTTCCAAAGGTAGGGCTTTAGTTCCTTCAAATAGTCTATTGCAGGTTTAATGGCATTATACACTTCTTCCTTGTCGGCTGACAGGTTCTTCACATTCTCATATCCAACAACGTCGTATATTATGTTTCTTACAAAAGCACTGCCGGTAAAATCGGGAGGTGCAGGATAAGTTACCCGTCCTTTGTATTTTTTAGCATATTCCAGGAGTTCTTCAGCACTTTTAGGTGCTTCCGGAGTAGCTTCAGGATTGTTTATAAACACAAACTGGGCTTTGCCGTAAGGTACTTCAAACCCTTTGATCTCGTAGCCAAAATCATACTTTACTTCATCTGAATTGACATCGACATATTTCCTGAAGTTCGGCAAATAATCGGTAAACGGCCCGTACAGCAAATCATTTTTCATTGCAGTATTAAAGTTTTCTCCGTTTATCCATACAAGGTCAATAGAACCTTTTTTTACGTTTGCCTGTTTTTCGCCAATCATTTTGTTTAAAATCTGGTCAATGTCCATTGGCACTCTGTTAATCTTAATATCGTAATTTTCTTTAACATATTTCGCAAGGTAATTGTCAATCCATTTGTTGGTCAGTTCACTGCCGCCCCAGCCGTAAAAGTTCACTGTTGTTCCCCTTGCCGCAGCCAAAACCGCGTCAAAGTCCGATTTATCAACAGCTTCCTCTTTATTGGAGACTGTACATCCGCTGATTAATAAAATAAAACTTAACAAAATTAAAATTGTCTTTACCTTTTTCATTGGTCGTCATCCTTTCCTTCCTGGTATAGTGCTTTGTCCTGTAGTGCTTTGTCAATTTTCAGAATAATAAAATCAACTTTTGTACAGTTGACTTTTCAATATTTAACTGTTAAAAATACTCATCCATTTTAGTGTTTAGCCATTTCAAATATTTAACTGTTTTAATATATAGCCGTAGTAATACCCAGCTATTTTATACATTCAACCAACTTTTATATATATTTTCAGTAAATTCCCCTATATCTTTAATTCTGGGTAAATTTACCTTTATATGCCCTTTTTCGGATGAATGTAAAAATCCTTTTTTTAGGCTTTCTTTCGTGGGATTTATTGAGCATTTGCAATCAAAAAACAGCTTTTCATCAGCAATATAGGCTGCTGCAACAACATCCCAGTTATAAAAGCCTTTCACACCGTAGTTTTTTGCCATGTATTCAAACCAGTATACGGTTTTGTCATATATGTACTTTGCAATACTTTTTTTGCTGTTTTTTAGCCGGCTCTTATATTCGTCAAAAGAGAAGAATGCAGGAATACAATTATTTCCTGTAATAACTGATACATCCCTTGCATTTGACAACACAACATACGATGCTTCAGGATCGCATGAAAAATTCAGCTCATCCATTGTTTTATTATTAATAACGAGCGGTTCGGTAAGCCCACC
>JAMOAC010000458.1 GCA_023621975.1 Bacillota bacterium
TATAACATCAGATGTTAAAGCAACCAGGAGTACCGATAATAAAAACACCGAAGTTGCTAATTCAAAAGCTATTGAAGAACAGGGCAAAAGGGTTCCAAAATTCGAAGAAAAAGCCGGGCAGTGGTTCAATCCCGTAAATGACATTATTAAATTTTATATATCGAATATGAAAAAAATAAAAAAGGCAAGGAGGGGGTTGTAACGCACCCCCGTTTTTTGGAAGCAACGTAATTGTTCAAATGCTTCCTTCTCGCGTCCCATTGATTACCTTGCTTACTTTTCTTACATTCCTTACTTTACTTGCATTGATTACCTTACTTACATTGCTTGCGTTGCTTAACTTATTTATCTTGAACATCTTACTTACATTGCTTACTATATTTATCTTGCTTTCATTGCTCTCCTTCGTTTTCTTCCGGATTAAAGCCCAGCAGTTCAAGCAATTCATCCGTGCTGCCGTCAAAATTATAGAAAAGAGGTCTTTCTTTTTCATCGAGAACAAGCAGATACGGAGGTTCTTTTGAAAAAATAACAAATACTTCATTTACGGATTGATTGAGCCACTGGTTGTGTATTTCTTCAGCCGGGTCCAACGGAAGCCTCACTATATATCCGCTGTCAGGAAATGCATTGACTTTAACGAACATACCCGTTATATTTTTGAGATAATTCCTGACTTCATTCTGTATTCTTGCCCTGGTCTGTGAATCCGGGTTTAGTCTTTTTATAACCATACCCTTTTCAATATCAAAAATTTCTATATCCTTTCTGCCCAGTATCCCTGTATTATCTGAAGTAATAAAAGCAGCAACATCCGACTCGTCCCACAGGTTTACGGCATACACCAGGGAATTGTAGTCTTTTAGCAAATCAGAAATATAAACAAAGCTCAAAACGTTAAATCCTACAGAAAAGGCCAAAACAATTATCAACGCTGTTATCAGCCTTTTTTTGCCAAGCCGCAGTATAATCATAAAAACACCCCCACCCTATATACATTTATTATAGGATGGAGGGATTTATTACAGGAGACTTTATTTCAGGAGAGCCCTTTTCCGCTCAATCATTTCGTCAACCCTGTGTATATATTCTTCCACATCTTTTACATTAAAAGCCCTTTCAATCCTGTTTTCTTCAGGATATACAACTTTAGTCACGGCTCCGGCACCTGCAGCTATTATCGTTTGTCTTTCCTCCATTATCTGTATATTGTAAATGCTTTCAAAGCCGGGTTTGGAATATCCTGTATTCTCCAGTTTTCCCAGCATGTCTTTCTGCCTGTACAGGTAATATGGATGCATGCCCATTGACAATGCATAATCCCGGGCCATATTCACCATCCTGGACACGTCGCTTTCTGCGGTGAAGCTGTACCTGTCCAAATCTTCCTTTAACCTGGATGCCCTTTTGACGGCCATTGTATGAACGGTCAGGCTTTCAGGCTTAAGAAAGCTGATTTGCCTCAACGTATTCTCAAACATTTCCACTGTTTCGCCTGGAAGCCCCGCTATTATGTCCATGTTAATATTATCAAAGCCCAGCTCCCTTGCAAGGCAAAATGCCTGAAGCACCTCCGAAGCGGTGTGCTTTCTCCCTATGGTTTCAAGGACGGAATCGTTCATTGACTGCGGATTTATGCTTATCCTGTTAACCCTGCTGTCCTTTATTACTTTAAGTTTTTCCAAATCTATAGAATCAGGCCTTCCCGCTTCCAGGGTAAACTCCTCCAGGCCATTCAGTTCAAAATTATTTTCTATAAAACAAAGCAAGTCTCTCAGGGAAGCCGCATCCAGGGAAGTAGGCGTCCCGCCTCCTATATAAATATTCTGAATCCTGTAGGCTTTTTCATTCAAAATATTTTTTACTGCAACAAGTTCTGATTTTAACGCTTCCAAATAACTTTCGGTCATATGCCTGTATACGCTTATCGGATAAGATGTAAATGAACAATAAAGGCAGCGTGAGGGGCAGAAAGGAATGCCTATATAAAGGCTTATAGTGTCAGAATCCGTTTTGTTCAGGATTTCCCTTTCCCTTTTGGCAATATCAAGGAGCAGTTCAGCCTTTTCCTCTGAAACAAGGTAATAATCCATCAGCTCAGAAACAGCTTCCTGCCTATGAATTCCCCTGTCAAGCATTTCCATGGCAATCTTGACAGGCCTTACTCCCGTAAGCACACCCCACGGGACACTTATACCGGTATAGTCTGAAAGAGCAATGTATACCTGTCTCTTTACCGCCTTCCTTGCCTTTCGGAGGCTTTCAATTTCATTGTCCCCTCCCGGCAAATCACCTACTTGCATTCGCTGATTATAAACGTATTCACCGTCTGTCAGTTTTATCTCAAGTACAAGCGAGTTTTCACAAGGAATTACTGAACATACCAAAAAAGTCTCCTCGCTTTCAAAAGGAGGCTGTTTGTCAAGTCTTTCAACATACGTGATTTCCTTTTCACCGAAAAATATTCTCAATACATCATGTATTGCATATTTAAAATCATATCCTTCAAGCAAGACGTATATCATTTACTTACCATCCCGATTTGCCTGATTTATTTTATCATAATAAATTTACAATAAACGGGTTATTTTCCCTTTCAAAACCAATTGTGGAAGGCTCTCCGTGCCCGGGATACACGACCACATTGTCATCAAGTACCATAAGCTTGTTTTTTAATGAATTCATCAAATCCCTGTAACTGCCTCTTCCAAGGTCGGTCCTCCCTACTGACATCCGGAACAATGTGTCCCCGGTGAA
>JAMOAC010000077.1 GCA_023621975.1 Bacillota bacterium
GTCAGGTACTATGACAGTTTTGAAGAATTGAAGAACCGGTACCAGGATGCAGATTTCTATTATACATCCACAAAAGCCATAAATACTTATACCGACGTCAGATACCATGACAACTGTTTCCTGGTGTTCGGGAAGGAAACGGCCGGACTGCCTGAGGAACTTTTGTTAAAGAACAAGGAACACTGCATAAGAATCCCCATGAGGGAAAACATAAGGTCCCTTAATCTTTCCAACTCCGTTGCAATTGTAGTATATGAAGCGTTAAGGCAGATGAATTTTAACGGGCTTGTCAGAAAAGGCAAACTGACAAAATACAGCTGGGAGTGATTCTATGGTTAATAAAAAAAGATTGGTTGATGAATTTATAAGCCTTGTGAAAACAGACAGCCTGTCAAAACAGGAAAGGCAGATGGCAGACAAATTAAAATCCGTTCTTGAAAATATGGGCTTTTTGGTATATGAAGATAATGCAGGTGACAAAATAGGAGGAAATGCCGGAAATATTATATGTACCGTAAAAGGCACAAAAAATGTAGCTCCGATACTTTTGATGGCCCATATGGATACGGTTGAACCGGGAAAAGGTAAAACTCCTGTAATAGAGAATGATATTATTAAAAGCGACGGGACAACGGTACTGGGCGCTGACGATGCTGCAGGCATTGCCTGCATACTGGAGGCCCTGAGGGTCATAAAGGAAAATGCCGTTGAACACGGGGATATCCAGGTTGTGTTTACGGTAGCCGAAGAAGTTGGATTGTTGGGAGCTAAAAATCTTGATCTTTCAAAGATTAATGCCAAATACGGGTTTGTTCTGGATGACGGAGGGGAAGTTGGATGCGTTGCGGCCAAGGCACCGTCACAGAACATTATCGACATAACTGTCAGGGGTAAAGCTTCTCATGCGGGAGTTGCCCCGGAAGAAGGTATAAGCGCAATACAAATTGCCGCTGAAGCAATTTCGAGCATGAAATTAGGGAGAATAGACCATGAGACTACTGCCAATATCGGCATAATAAAAGGCGGGCAGGCAACAAATATTGTATGCGACCTTGTTGAAATAAAGGCGGAGGCTCGAAGCCGTGACAAGGATAAACTGGACAGGCAGACAGCCCATATGAGGGAATGCATGGAGAAAGCCGCGGAAAAGTTTGGCGGAGCCGTTGATTTCAGGGCAGAACTTGAGTATCCTGCCTATTCAATTACTGAAGATGACGATATTGTAAAGATACTTAAAAAAGCTGCCAAGGCTGCAGGTTTGGAATTCAGGCTTGAGGAAACCGGAGGAGGCAGTGATACAAATATAATTAACGGAATGGGAATACAGGCTGTAAATGTTTGCATAGGCATGAATAAAGTACACAGTGTTAATGAACAGATAAAAATTGATGATATGGTGCTTGCAACCGAGTTTCTCATTGAAATAATCAAGGCTGTTGAATAGGCCGAATAATAAAGGAGAGGTATCCATGATAAAACGTATAGGAGTTCTTACGGGCGGAGGGGACTGCCCGGGATTAAATGCTGTTATAAGGGCTGTTGTAAGGACCGCAACGTTGAAATACGGGTATGAAGTATTTGGATATAAGAACGGTTATAAGGGATTGATACTTAACGATTTTGTCAGGTTCAGGTCGGATGATGTTTCAGGTATTTTGGACAAAGGCGGAACCTTGCTGGGTACATCCAATCGTGACAATCCGTTTAAGTTTAAAGTTGAAAAAGATGGGGAAATAAAATATATGGATGTGTCCGACAGGGTGATTGAAAATATGGATATATTCGGAGTTGACGCACTTGTCGTAATCGGCGGGGACGGAACTCTCAAAGTGGCAGAAGGGCTTCATCAAAAGGGGGTTAAGGTTATAGGGATTCCAAAGACCATCGAGAATGACTTACCTACAACGGATTATGCCGTAGGATTTATGACTGCAGTGGATATCGCAACAGATGCCGTAGACAAGCTGCATTCCACCGCTGAATCATATCACAGGGTAATGATATTGGAGGTCATGGGAAAGCATGCAGGCTGGACGGCGCTGGAAGCAGGTATTGCAGGAGGAGCGGATGTCATACTCATTCCGGAAATACCCTATGACATAAATAAAGTTGCCCAAAAGATCCTGGAAAGAAGGAATGCAGGCAAGCATTTCAGCATAGTTGTCGCTTCAGAAGGTGCAAAATGCATTGACGGTAAAATTGCGGTGGAAACTTGCGAAGATGAGAGCTCGGACCGCATCAGGCACGACGGAATAGGAACCAGGCTTGCAGACTATCTCGAGGAGCTCACCGGTATTGAATCAAGAGTAACGGTACTGGGACATCTTCTAAGGGGAGGAAGGCCTATTCCTTTTGACAGGATACTGTCCACCAGGTACGGAGTTGCTGCCGTTGAACTGATAGATTACGGCAAGTTTGGCACTGTAGTTGGCCTTCAACAGAACAAGATAACCTACGTAACGCTTAAGGAAGCGGTAAGCGAGCGCAAGCTGGTACCTCCTGACGGGGAACTTGTCAGAATTGCAAAAAGCGTAGGAGTAGGGTTTGGAGATTGACCGATATAATAATTGGAAGAGGCAGTAATAAAATGGACTTTAAAGAAATAGAAATAGGTGATAAAAATTTAATTAACAGGTATTTACGCAAATTTAATCCAAAAGCTTCCGAAATGAACTTTACAAATTTATTTATATGGAGAATGTTTTACGGTTTCAGGTTTGCCGTGGCTAGTGACCTTTTGTGCATTGTTTCCATGG
>JAMOAC010000243.1 GCA_023621975.1 Bacillota bacterium
TTATGAGATGGCGCTATGAACAATAAAGGATTGCTTATTGTTTTGTCCGGTCCTTCAGGTGCAGGAAAGGACACAGTTTGCAGTGCCTATTTAAAAAGAAATCCTGAAGCCGTGCTGTCTATTTCGGTGACTACACGTAAACCAAGGGTGGGAGAGAAGGAAGGGGTAAACTATTATTTCACCGATGTTCAGTCGTTTGAAAAAATGATCAGAGAAAATAAGTTCTTGGAATACGCCAGGGTTTATGGAAACTATTATGGAACTCCAAAAGAATATGTTGAGGAGAAATTAGTATCTGGCTTTGATGTGTTGCTGGAAATAGATATCCAAGGTGCGCTTCAGGTAAAGGAAAAATTTCCGGAAGGGGTTTTTATATTTATTATTCCACCTTCAATGGATGAACTTAAAAGAAGGATTGTCAAGCGTGGTACCGAAAGTGCAGAAGCAATTTACACAAGATTTCAAAGTGCGTATAAAGAACTTAACTATCTTTCCCAGTATAATTATGTTGTTGTAAATGATACAGTGGAAGAAGCTGTACGCCGGCTGGAGGCTATTGTTCTGGCGGAAAAATGTCGTGTTGATAGAAATAAAGGATTGTATTTAGGACTATAGGGAGGGGTAAAAATGATTTATCCATCGTTGAATGAATTAATGGAAAGAACTGATAATCGTTATACACTGGTTGTACAGGTAGCAAAGCGGGCAAGGCAGCTGGTTGGAGGGACAGTCCCTCTTGTTGAAGTAGATTCTGATAAGCCGGTTACCATTGCTACCAACGAAGTTAATGCCGGCAAAATATTATACAGGCGAACAAAAGAAGGTATTAAATAAATATGGATACAGTACTTAGTGAGAAAAAAATTGTAATTGGAATAACTGGAGGAATAGCTGCATATAAGGCGGCGGAGCTTGTAAGCTCTCTTATAAAACACGGGGCCCGGGTAAAGGTTATTATGACCAAGAATGCTGTGGAATTCATTAGTCCACTTACTTTTGAAACACTGTCCGGGAATCCCGTTTATTATGATATGTTTTCCCGGGCTGGTTCCTGGGAGATAGATCATATATCCCTTGCGAAGTGGGCTGAAGTATTGGCAGTAGTGCCTGCAACTGCCAATATAATAGGTAAGGTATGCCACGGTATTGCTGATGATCTTCTATCCACCACCATAATGGCTACAAAAGCACAGGTAATGTTTGCCCCGGCTATGAATACAAATATGTATAAAAATCCCATTGTACAGGAAAATATTGAAGCACTAAAGAAAAAGGGATATACTTTTATTTCACCTGCCGAGGGAAGATTGGCTTGTGGCGACGTAGGAGAAGGAAAATTGGCCGCTGTTGAGGATATACTGAGAGCTATAGTGAATTATTTTGCCCGGAAACAGGACTTAAAAGGGATAAGGGTCTTGGTTACGGCTGGCCCTACAAGGGAATATTTGGATCCGGTGAGGTTTATCAGTAATCCTTCAACGGGGAAGATGGGCTTTGCTATTGCTGCTGCTTGTGCTAGCAGAGGTGCTGATGTGGATCTGGTAACCGGACCAGTTAATCTGTTGCCTCCGGAAGGTGTAAACGTATATTCAGTCCAGACAGCTCAGGATATGTATGAAAAGGTGTTGGAACTTTACCCAACTTGTCACATTGTATTTAAATCGGCTGCAGTAGGTGATTATAGGCCGCAGACTTATCAATCTCAAAAGATAAAGAAAGACAACGAACAATTTGTACTTACACTGGTCAAAAATCCTGATATATTAAAAGAGCTGGGAAAACGAAAGAAGAATCAGATTTTAGTAGGTTTTGCCGCTGAAACACACAACATGCTGGAAAATGCTATGAAAAAGATACGGGAGAAAAATCTTGATTTTATCCTGGCAAATGATGTAACTCAGTCTGGTGCAGGCTTTATGGAAGATACCAATAAAGGAACGCTTATAACTTATGAGGGTGAAACTATTGAGATTCCACTATTGGAAAAAAATGATTTTGCCCATAGGATGATCGACGAAGTGCTCAAAAGAAGCCCGCAGTTGGCAGCTGAAATTAATTGCTGATTATGCCGGGAGTCAGATATATAATTATCTTTTTGATTTTAGCAGTATCTTGTCTGTTTTATGGGTATACCTTAAAAGGGAGGATATAAGTGAAGAAAGGGGCTTATGCTGGTGTAATAATTGATCAGGTTCATCCTATGGTTGATAGAATATTTCATTATGAAATACCTGAAAGTATGCGTAATCAGATTAAGATTGGAATGAGGGTCCAGGTGCCCTTTGGTGCAGCCAATAAAAAACTGGAAGGTTATGTCTTTCGGTTGGATTCCAGTGCAGATGTGCCTGAAGACAAGATAAAACCGATAAGCAAAATATTGGACAGCTATCCGGTTATTCCAGAGAATATGTTCCCTATTATTTCCTGGTTGAAAGAAGAGTATCATTGCCTTACCATTGAAGCAATCCGATGTGTTATACCGCCCGGCCTTCGCTCGAATGTGCAGAAAAAGACCAAACGCGTAGTATATATGAATGATGTCGATAACCTGGAGGAGTGGATTAATACCATTGAAAAACGATCTTCATACATGGCTGATATCCTCAGGTTATTGGCTCAGAACGATGGACTTCTTCTGGAACAGTTGAGAGCTATTACCGAAGCACCTTTGTCAAGTTTTAAAAGTTTGCAAAAACATGGACTGATTCGAGTTGAACACCAAGAAGTGTATCGTAATCCTTGGGAATATG
>JAMOAC010000110.1 GCA_023621975.1 Bacillota bacterium
GGCATGGTAGGGCCTAATGACGGTTGGAGCGCTGAGTCAGGTGCTGAAAATTCATCGGTTGAATACTGGCAGTTAAATCCGAATGTCGAACCATGGCTTACAATAGACCTTGAATCGCCGACACAGATATACAGGGTAGAAGTGGTTGACAGGCCGGGAAACCAGTATGACGGTGAAAGAAAGAACTTTGAGATTCAAGCTTCAAATGATCCCAGCTTTGACGAAGGAACATATGTAGTATTAGGTTCTGTAGGAGAAGAACCTTTCGAGAATGACAGCACATGGGTTCTTGAAGTAAATGATACAAATAAATACCGCTATGTACGCTATAAGAAAACAGAAATCTCTTATGCGTACGTATCAGAGATAAGGGTATTTGGAATAGCAGAACCACAAGTATTCAGTGTAGGCGGAACTGTAACGGATGCATCGCAAAAACCTGTAGCAGGTGCTACAGTGAGCATCTATTCTGCTTATGAACCTGATACTGTACTTGGAACTGCCGTAACAGCTGCTGACGGTTCTTACCTTATAGATCCCCAACAGGTTGCAGGCAAATACATTATAAAAGCTGAAAAACAGGGTTTCGGTGAAAAGAGTATTATCATATACATTCCGTTTGAAAATATAGGCAATGCTGACATAGTGCTGGGCGAAAGCGGTGGTATTGATGAGAAATTTACCGTAGGAACACCTGTATTTAAAGACGGAAACGGAAATATACTTGAGCACCTGAAACCGTCCACCGACTTGCATGCATTTATTGAAATAACAAACAACTCATCAGAGGCCGAAAGTGCATGCTTCATTGTGGCATTATACGGTCCTGAACATACCTTTGTAACATATGCATCCTTTGAAGGAATTGTAGACGCTGGTGAAACAACCAAATTCACTACTTACTTCAAGCTTCCTGACAATATAACCGGACATTATGTAAAGGTATTTGTATGGAACAGTCTTGAAGGAATGGTGCCTATTTCAAATGCAATTACGTTCCAGTAAGCGAATATATGAATTTACACCAGGGTGGCTGATCACAGCCGCCCTGGAACAGAGTATAAGATTATTTGAATTGATTACTATCAAGGAGGTGCTTTTATGGTAACTGCTAAAAGGTCCGGAATGAAAATTACAGCAATATTATGCCTATTGTTCTTTGTCCTTTCCGTTTTAAGTTCATTTGGAGGGACTGCAACCTATGCAGATTCCGGTTCGGAACCGGTGAATGTCGCATTGAACAAACCTGTAACAAGTTCAGACGGAGACAATATAAATGACGAACATCCACCGGCAAATGTAGTAGACGGTGATGCATCACATATGAAAGGCTGGGACAGTAAGTCATCCCAAAGCACGAAAGCATGGGTGCAAATTGATCTGCAGGATAGATATATAATAACTCGTGTTGAGTATGAGGACAGAAGACATGTAGGTTGGCTAGGAGACAGAAGTAATTTTCAAATCCTTGCTTCAAATGATCCAACTTTTGAAACCTATACAGTGCTAGGTGAAGTGGGGCCTGAAGGATTTGAAAAAGATACCACATGGAAACAAGAAGTTACGGATGAAACCCCGTATCGGTATGTAAGATTTCAAAAGACAAAAGTAGAATATGTATATGTAGTAGAAATAAGGGTATTCGGTATACCTGCTCCGGCAGCGGCACCGCCGCAGTGGCCTGCAGAAAGCAAGTTAACGGCTTCCGAAATAAAAGAAGATGGTGTTACGTTAAACTGGACTCCTGCAACAGACGAAACAGGGGTTACAGGCTACAGGATATACATGGACGGGGAACTGTTGGATACTGTAGGCGGAGATGTATACAGTTATGAAGTGACAGGTTTAACCCCGGAGACAGAGTACACGTTCAAAGTTGAAGCAGGAAACAGTGATGACAGCTGGACTACCGACGGGCCATCAGTAAAAGTAATACCAGGTCCGAACATTGCTCTGGGCAAGACATATTCCGAAGGAAATTGTACATCTGATTCCGGTCTTGGACCTGATAAAGCCTTTGACGGTGTTGTAGCCAAGGGAAACGGCTGGAGTGCAACCAGAACAGAGGGTATAGGATCATGGCTGCAGGTTGATTTAGAAGGTGAATACCTGATAAACAGGATTGAGTTTTATGACAGGCCTAATGATCCATATGACGGAGAAAGAAAGAAATTCGAGATTCAGGCATCCAATGATCCTAATTTCGAAACGTACGATACACTTGCATCAGTTGGAACTGAGCCGATACCTGACGACAGTGTATTTGTCATTACATTGCCGGGTGAAAAGGCATACCGTTATGTACGCTATCAGAAGACTGATTGGAGTTATGCATTTGTCTCTGAAATAAAAATATATGGCGTGCAGGTAGACTCAGAGAAACCGCAGTGGCCTGCAGGAAGCAAACTGACAGCGTCCAACACGACATCGACGAGCGTCACTTTAAGCTGGACTCCTGCAACGGATAATAAAGCAGTAACAAAGTACGCAATTTATAAAGATGATGAGCTGATATACATAGCAGCCGGCAATGTATATAAATATGATGTAATTGACCTGGCGCCGGAGACAGAGTATACATTCAGGGTTGAAGCAGGAGACGCTGCAGGTAACTGGAGTGAAGCAGGACTGACTGTAACGGTAACAACTTTGCCGGCACCGCCCGATGAAGTATTGCTTAAACTTTATGTAGCTTCTGATACACATTCTCATCATCACGATGCTAAAGTTAAATTAATGGC
>JAMOAC010000431.1 GCA_023621975.1 Bacillota bacterium
AGCTCCTTTGTCTTTTCAATAATTTCCTTCTCACAATTTTTTTTAACAGTTATAGCACCTCTGATCCCTTTAACACACATATTTTCATACACCTCAACTATACCACCCGGTGTCCTAAACCAATAGCTACATCATTCAAATGAAGCATGCCTATACCAAAAAACAATGCCACACTTATATGATCCCCATAACGGGCGATTCCAACCTTCCCACCTACATTCAGTCCTATTGCTTTGTTGACAAGCTGTGAAATTGCTTCCCTTGTAGCTCCTGCCACAGCACCCTCTTCAGGGTGGGTATCCCGTATAACTCCTTCTCTTTTTGCAGCCACTACTGCCCGTTCAACGATTTTGGTGACCGATGTTATAAATTCACCCCCAAAATCAACTGCAGCAGTATATATCCCCTCATTATGGAATTGCTCCTTTAATAATTTCTCTTCGTCTCTACTCCTGGTAAGACACATTTGAATAGCAGCTCTCGCTACTTCTTTACTTCCATACAACTCCATGGTTATCCTCCAATTATACTTGATTCATGCGGACACCGCTCCGTGTAATATTTTATAACCCACTTAAATGACAGGTATCATTATGTAGCAATAACACACTTTTCCCTTCTGTAACCCGAATTATTGTCAGTCCGACATTGCTTTGTTTTATTTTTTTTATAAAGGAAATTGGCAAACCCAAAAGCTCTGTTATTAATATTTTTGATGTCAGAGCGTGAGAAACAACCAATATTCCCTGATCTTTATCGATTTTGATCTCCTTCATCTGATCTATAAAGTCGTCTACTCTTTTTTTCACACAGTTCATACTTTCTCCGCCAGGAGGACAAAAATCGGGATCTCTGTACCACATATCCAATTGACCGGGAAAAATCTCATCTATCTCATTTATGGTATAACCTTCCCAATTGCCAAAATTGGCTTCTCTAAGACATGGAGTAACTTTGTAAGTTCTGCCTATCTCTTTCCCGATAATTCCGGCAGTTTCCACAGCGCGCTTTAAATCACTCGTATATATCATCTGTATATCCTCATTCAGCAATCGTCTTGCAAGCTTTCGAGCCTGCTCTTTACCCTTGTCAGTTAACGGGATATCTTTTACACCCTGTGTTTTCCCGGTATCATTCCAATAAGTTTGGCCATGTCTTGTTATGTATATTAACACCTGTAAACTACCTTTCTTTATGTGGAACGGTCTTTGCCAAGATAAACCTGATATTCATCCCATATTTTTTCAAGCTCCATAAATTCTGATGAAATATCGGGTTTTTTTCTAAGACCCACAGCAACTATAAGAGCATTTATCAAACTCAGAGGGGCTACCAGTGAATCAACAAAGGATGCCATATCACTTCTTGCAAGTAATATATAATCTGCATATGATGTCAAAGGTGATAATATTGTATCGGTAATAGCCACGGTTCTGGCTCCCTTACCCTTAGCAAAAGTCATGGCTTCAACAGTTCGTCGCGCATACCGTGGAAAACTAATACCGATTAACAGATCCTGAGGACTTATATGTATCAACTGCTCAAGAATATCATTGATGCCTGATGTTACCAATCTTATATTATCAAACATAAAACTTAAGTAGTATCCCATAAATTGAGCCAATGGAGCAGCACTTCTGAGGCCAAGAATATAAATGTTTTTAGCTGAAAATATGCTCTCCACAACTTTATCAAATGCTTCTATATCAATTTCTTCCAGAGTAAGGCGTATATTGTTCATATCAGCTTTTAATACGCTTTTCAGGAGCGTGGATTCGTCAAGATCTGATGTCATTTCTATTCTTTGCAGAGTGGTAAGCTTATTACGGATCAATTCCTGCAGGGCTTTTTGAAGCTTTGGATACCCATCGTATCCCAGCATATTTGCAAACCTGACAACAGTTGATTCGCTGACTCCCACCTTGCTTCCAAGCTTGGATGCAGTCATGAAAGCAGCTTTTTCGTAGTTGTTCATTATATATTCCGAAATCAACTTTTGCCCTTTGCTCATTTTTTTATACTTCTCGTTAATACGATGCATCAGATCCTGATTTTCATTTGGCATGACAGGCCTCCTTATAGCTCTTTTTTATAGATAAAAGTATATACTTTATTTTAGCATATTATACCGCTTTTGCAAGTTAAGTTGTTTAATTTTCATTGGCAGACATACTTGTTCGGCCATATTTACTCTATTTCATAAATTGTTATACACATAGTTTCATCATCCTTCTTGCTTAACCCAAAAATCAATCCTTTGTGCTTTAAATTTTTATTCAGAAAATCGACAATTTTATATAGATCAGGAAGCGCTTTTATATTTAACACTGCCTTTATGCTATGTCCTCTCTGCACTGCTCATCCCTCCCTTGATTTAAACCATCAAATGTTGAGCGTTGCAGGGGGCTGAAACCACTTTGTTACATCTTCAATATATGAATGTAAAGTCAAATCAAAATGAATGGGGGTTATTGCCACATAATTGCCAGCTACAGCTGCAATATCCGTCTCCATCCCGTCCCCATTGGCCTTATCATCATCTATTGCTTCACCTGTAAGCCAGTAATACGGCCTTCCCCTTGGATCAACACGCTTTATATAATTTTCTGCGTATCTTCGTACACCCAGCCTGACGATTTTTATTCCCTTGATATCATTTTCAGGAACAGCAGGCACATTAATGTTCAGGATAGCCCCTTGTGGCAAACCATGCTTCATCAGCCTTTCTGCAACCTTAA
>JAMOAC010000160.1 GCA_023621975.1 Bacillota bacterium
ACTATTTGTGCTGCCTTGACTATTTTTCAAAGGCCTTGCACTTCGCTTTTTTTTATGTTATCTCACACTTGTGATTTCCATTTGTAGGTTTTTTCCTTTTTTAACCTACCAGAGGTCTTTCAGGTCTCATTTTTTTTCATACTAAGTTAACAGATCCTTATTTATAAAACATATAACATCTACAAGCCGGAATATTAAATTCCGGCTTGTACAACGTCATATTATATGGTTCCAATACGATATTATCTAGCATTAAATCTGTCAACAGCAGCCTGCTGTATCTGTATTGCTTCATCTACATTCATACTCTTAATTGTGTTAACAAAACTATTCCAGTTATCAAAAGATTCGGAACCCATTATAAACTTCAATGACATTGATTCTACATATGTTTCAAGATCAGCCATAATGCTGACAAATTTAGAGCTTTCCTCTGCTGTATAGGAAACAGGTGGGAATACTCTGCGACTATAGTCTTTTTGCTCCCAAGCTTTCATTGCCTGCTGTTGTTGTGGCAGGCTGTAGTATTGAAGCATATATTCTGGATCCTGAACCATTGCTACCGGAGCTTTAATATGTGTCAATGCATAGTTTGCTAATGCGCAGTCCAAAGACAAACCGTCAGGATTGTTGGTGATCCATTCGGTATATACTTTATTGCCTTGGCTATCATATTCGAAGGATTCACCCTCAATTCCCCAGTTCAATTCAAGATATGCTTCATCGGTAAAGCACCAGTCATACATGCGCATAGCTGCTTCAATATTCTCACATGCAGTGGTAATAGCTATTTGTGGGTTACCGCCAAATTCATATTCTGTACAATATTTAGCCAGTTCTCCTTTATTAAGTGTAGGAACACGTACGCCGATAATTGAATATTTAGGATTATCTTTATTAGCTGTCATATAAGCGCCCAGCGATGATCCGCCTGCACCAAATGTTGCAAATGCAGTACCTGCTGACATAGCATTGTCTATACTGCTGGTATCAAGCGTTGCAAAGTTTGGATCAATAAGGCCGCGCTTATACCAATCTGCCATTTTCATAAGAAACTCTTTATAGCCTTCCTCTAAGGGTGCAAAGTGAACCTTTCCTTCATCATCTACATACCAATCTTCCCTAGATACACCGTATGCGGGTTGGAAAGCTGATCTTAATGAATCCCAGCTGCTCAAATACGGATAAACATCTGGATAATTGTCTTTGAAAGCTTGGAGAACTGTATCCCACTCATCAATGGTCTCGGGTGGCTCAAGTCCAAGTTCTTCAAGAATATCTTCGCGCAACATTGGACCGGTAGTAGCTAGCAAAACACCGCCGCCTTTAAGGAATGGAAATACATAATGATCTCCATTGTCATCTTTTACTAATTTTTCCATATGAGGATTCTCTTTATAGAAATTCATTAAATTTGGAGCGTATTTATCCATATATTCCGTCAGCTTAATAATAACACCATCATTATATAGCTTCTGGTATCCGCCGGGTAGCGAAACAAAATCATAACTAATTATATCTGTATAATCACCGGAAGCCAGCATAATATTAAACTGCTCTTCCTCCATACCGGCTGCGGGAGTATTAAACTCCAATTTAACACCGGTTTTTTCAAACCATCTTTGAACAACCGGCAATTCTGCATAGCTTGAATAGGTAGCCATTATCTTCTTATGCAATCTGCCAAAATAAGTGAGTGTGATATCACCCTTCATGGGATACGAAAATCCTTCTGATTTTTCAGTAGATTCTGAAGTTTCACCGGATTTATCATTCGATGCCGTGTCCTTAGTAGTTGTCTCTGTAGCTGGCTGACTGACATCTGGTCCTGTAGTATTACCACAACTGGTGCAAATCAAAACAACCAGAGATAATACAATAAACAGAGATAATACTTTTTTCCTTTTCATACTTTTTCTCCTCCTTATTCATAATTTTTGTCCTTACATTAACATATTTTTATAAGACTGCATATGCAGTTAGAATAAACTGCATATGCAGTTATAAAGCAACTATATAGGAGAATCATCCTTTGATGGCGCCTACCATAACACCCTTTACAAAGAATCGCTGCAGGAAAGGATACAAAAGAAGAATTGGTACCGTTGATACAACTATGGTTGAATACTTTATTGTTTCAGCTATCAGTGCATCATCGTCTCCTGCTACTGACAGCTCTCTTGTAAATGAAGAACTGTTTTGTATGATCATTTCACGCAAGATTAATTGCAGAGGATACATATGGCGTTTTTGGAGATAAATAAGGGCATTAAACCAGGAATTCCAATGATAAACACCATAGTAAAGCACTAATACAGCTAGAGTTGGAATAACTAAAGGAACCATAATGAGAGTCATGATTGTAAACTGTGAAGCCCCATCTATCTTTGCTGATTCCTCGAGACTTGCAGGCACATTCTCGAACGCTGTACGCAATATGATAAGGTTAAATGTGTTAATTGCAACAGGAATGATCAATGCCCACAGCGAACCCGCAAGCCCTAAATTCTTCACATTTAAATAAGTAGGAATCATACCGCCGTTGAAGTACATAGTAAACAGGGCCAGCAGTGATAAAAACCTTCTTAGCATAAGCTGTTGTCTGGACAAAACATATGCACCAATTATTGTCATTATCATATTAACTATGGTACCGAAAAATACCACAAACAACGTATTTCGATAACCAGTTGCAATATTAGGATTTTTAAATACTTCCTTATATGAGCC
>JAMOAC010000404.1 GCA_023621975.1 Bacillota bacterium
AAGTGTGCCCAAGATACATGTAATTCTATCCATCTCAATCATAACACAAAAATAAGGGTAAAAATAGTAATGGAGCGGGATTTAAGAAAATCCTGCATATTTCGGACACATACGGACACTGTTTTCGAAAACATCCGGACAGTGATTTCGGAATTATCCGGACACTGATTTCGGCACATCCGGACACCTTGTCGAAAGATTAATAAATTGTGTACCCTTTAATCAGAAAGATTAAAGGGGGCTAAACGATGAGGAGGCTGGATATGCTGAAAGCAAGAGAAATTCTAAGATTGAAACATGAAGTAGGACTGTCTCTGAGGGGAATTGCGCAAGCGTGCAACTGCGGAAAGACGACAGTATCGGAAGTACTCAAACGGGCTGAAAAAGCTGGAATAACATGGCCTATAGAGTTAAGCGATAAGCAATTGATATCATTGCTTTACCCACCCCAAAAATCAAAAAAATCACCGCCTGAACCTGATATGGAGTACGTTTTTTATGAAATGAAGAAAAAGCACGTCACTCTGATGCTCTTATGGGAAGAGTACAAAGAAAAGCATCCTGATGGAATCATGTATACCCAATTCTGTGAGCGGTACAGGAAATTTAAAAAAGACAATAAAATCTCATTGCGTAAGGAGCATAAAGCTGGCAAAGAAATGGAGGTTGATTGGGCTGGCGGTACTTTAACCTATGTAGACACTCATACCGGGAAATCAAAGCCGGCATATCTTTTTGTCGCAGTACTCCCAGCAAGCAACTATCCATTTGTTTACGCTTACGGGAATACAAAAAATACAAACTGGATAGATGGGCATGTCAGGGCTTATGAGTATTTTGGTGGTGTTCCTGAATTCACAATACCAGACAACACAAAAACAGCTGTCATCAAACCTGACCGAATAGATCCCTTGCTGAATAAAAGTTATCATGAGATGGCAAGACATTACAAAACAACAATAATCCCTACAAGGTCAGGAAAGCCTAAGGATAAGGCTGCTTGTGAAAGCATGGTAGGTAATGTATCAAGAAGGATTATTGCCGCACTTCGAAACAGGCAATTTTTCAGTCTGCGTGAAATTAATCAAGCTATTGCTGAAGAACTTGAGAAACTGATTAACAGGCCTTTTCAAAAGATGGAAGGAAACAGGAAGATGGCATTTGAAAAGATTGATAAGCCATGCCTGCAGCCGTTACCGGCAAAAAGATATGTGTATTCAGACTGGAAAGAAACAAAGGTTGCATCCAATTATCATGTTGAATATGATGGTTACTTCTACAGCGTTCATTATTCCTATGCAAATCGTCCGTGTTCTGTACGTGCAACTTCTAAAACCATCGAGGTATATGTTGACTGCGAGAGAGTAGCTGCTCATCAGAGAAATTACAACCCACATGAAAGATACACCACTTTAGAAGAACATATGCCGGATGAACACAAGGCGGTTTACGGTTGGAGTACAGAACGCTTTCTGTTATGGGCTGACAATATAGGTCTGAATACCCGAGAACTTATCCAAAGGGTTCTTAAAAGCAGCAAACATCCCGTCCAGAGCTATCGGGCGTGTATGGGAATCATGCGCCTTTGTAAAAACTACCCGGCAGAAATTATGGAAACTGCGAGCAGAGAAGCTCTGGATAAGAATGTTTGCTCCTTTAAGTATTTTAACATAATTCTTAAACAGATTGTTGCGAATCATTCTATAGAAACAAATGATAGAATCATAAAGCATGAAAATGTAAGAGGGAATAAAGCTTATACGGGAGGTGGCATTCATGCTTAACAATCCTACCGTAGAAAAGCTTAAGGAAATGAAACTTAAGGTGATGGCGCAACTCTTGAGTGAGCCGGATCCAACTTTAAACGAATTATCTTTTGAAGAAAGATTAGGCATTATGGTTGAGAAAGAATGGTTATCTAAGAAGAATTCCAGAATCAAGCGCCTTTTAAATAATGCAACTCTCGGTGTAAATGCCTGTATCGAAGATATTGACTACACGCAAGACCGAAAAATTGATAAAAAATTAATACAGACACTCTCTACCTGCACCTTTATTATTCAGAAATTGAATGTCGTGATAACAGGTAAAACTGGGACTGGTAAAACTTTTTTGGCATGTGCTCTGGGCAATAATGCTTGTCGCCATGGTTACACTGTAAAATACTACCGTATGCCAGAGCTTTTGCTGGAAATCCAGGATGCAAAAAACGAGAATAGATATTCCAGGTTTATGAGACAACTGCAGAATATAAAGCTTCTGGTTCTTGACGACATTGGACTTAAATCATACACTCTGGAAGAAAGCAGAGATATCCTTGAAATTGCAGAAAATAGATATAATAAAACATCTACTATTCTATCCGGACAAGTTCCACATACACACTGGTATGATTTGTTTCCCGACCCAACCATTGCAGATGCAATAATGGATAGAGTAATTCATAATGCGTATATCTTGGCTTTAGATTCCAAAAAATCCATGCGTGCTGTGATGGCAGAAAGGGTGATCAAAGAAATGTTTACTGATTGATTAATGATGTTATTGAAAAAATATTTGTTTCTAAGTGAATTTTTATGTAAAATCAAAGTACATGACAAGGTGTCCGGATGTATCCGGTTTTATTGTCCGGATACTCCCGGAAATACTGTCCGAATAATCCGGAATACGCATTTGGATGTAAAGTTTCAAAAAAACCTATTATCCAAACATATAAAAATACTA
>JAMOAC010000217.1 GCA_023621975.1 Bacillota bacterium
TGGAAATCTACTCATTGATGTAACCATATCAACATTTATGCTTCCTACAACACATATTTTCTTCATATAAATACCTGCCTTTGATATTTATAATTTTTTGGTTGATTCCCTGATTATCAGTTCAGGTTTTAACACTACATCTATCATTCCTACAGCATCTTGAGATAACTTCATCATGAGCAGATCAAACGCGGTTTTGCCCATATCGTATGCGGGCTGCCGGACCGTGGTCAGTGCCGGCCTGTACATTCCGGCGAACATGATATCGTCATACCCTATAACACTGACATCCTCTGGCACTCTGTAATTAAATTCCTGCAAGCACTCTATTGCGCCTATGGCCATAAGGTCGTTGAATGCAAAAACCGAATCAAAGTCCCTGACCTTCTCAATCATTTTTTTCATACAGGCATACCCGCTCTCGTACATGAAGTCCCCTTCAATTACCAGGTCCCTGTTAAATGACAACCCTCTTTCAATAAGAACTTTCTCACAGCTTTTCAACCTGTCCCGGCTTGATGAAAGGAACGTTGGCCCACTTATTATTACCGTTTTTTTCAGGCCAAGATCAAGAAGGTATTCCATGGCCAGCCTTGCGCCTTCGAAATTGTCTGTAATAACAGAACTTACCGTATATCCGTCAACCTTTCTGTCAACAATAACAGAAGCCATATCATTTTCCATGAGCTTTTCCAATGTTTCAATCGAGTTGCCTACTGTTGCTAGTATTATTCCGTCTACCTGCTTTTCAAGGAGCAAATCGGTATACATAAGCTCTTTTTGCGTCTCCCCGTCGGAATTGCACAATATCAGCGAATATCCAGCACTGTTACACCTGTCCTCAATGCCCCTGACCAAAGAAGGAAAAAAAGGATTTACAATGGTAGGAAGTATAAGTCCTATACTTTTGCTTATTCTTGTCTTAAGCGCTCTCGCTGTTCTATTGGGGGTATATCCAAACTGACGGATTGCATCTTTAATTCTCTTTTCCAATTCCGCTGATACACCACCCGCATTGTTTATTACCTTTGAAACGGTAGAAATGGAAACATTAGTGTATTTTGCTATATCTTTTATTGTTACCTTGTGAGACTTTTTCATAAAATTTACCTCAACGTCATATAATAATATTATGCAAATCGTTTTCGAAAACGTTTTCAAAGTTCGACAAAAACCTCATCAAACTGCAAAACAGAATACAATACATCAGCCAGCAACGAAAAAATTAGTGCAAAAATCGAAAGACTGGTGCGAAAAATACTCATAAAGACAGTTTAGATAAGATTTTTGTTTTCTGGTTATAAGCTGTGATATGCACTGCAACGTTTATTTCATATACATGTGTAAGGATGATATGGTTTCCAGCTAAACGATACAGCTATTATTTTTAATATATAATACTATATAATACAGCTACTCAACTCTCTTGCGGATATACCATGACTGATATGTAATCTTTAACGGCAAAAGCATTCACTCACTTCCTATGTCTATATGATATACTTTAAATAACCAATTAACGATAGGCTTTATACTTTGCCGATTCATTTATTGTGATTTATTTATCGTTACGTTTTTGAAAACGTTTCGATGGTTTTATTTTAACATCAGCCTTTTAGTTTGTCAATATATAGCATAAAAAAAATTGTGATTATATTTTGTCACATATCCAATCTGCCATAAAGCCGTGAAATATTAAGAAAATTTTTTAGACAAGCCTATATCTGAAGCGGATTTTGACAGCATGTTCCTTGATCCTTCTGTCCAGGTTCCCTGTCACTTCTGCCATTGAAAACGATTCCTTTCATTGAAAACGATTCGCAAATAGGAAAGCTGTTGAAGATTCACAAAGGAAAACGGTTCTGTAGAAGATAACTTTTCAAACTCAGCAGAAAGCTTTTTTTGAAAGGCCTGAAAGCATTTCAGAAGAAAACGGTTCTATTGGTCAAAGATAAATAGATGAGGAATAAATAAATCGCAGGTGAATAAAAAACAGATGAATTAATCACAGGAAAAAAAAGCGAGCAATTTAAAGACCGCCCGCTGTGAAAACATGCCGTTTCATTATTAACTATTGGCAAAGAGCCGGATTACCAGCCATAACTGAGCCTAAATTTTCTTTAGCTTAAGTGCTATGTCAACCTCATAGCGTGGAACTTCAATGAAGACATCTTCGCCGCCTTCTATCACTTCATCAACCTTTGTATACTCACCGTTGCGAGGGTTGAACCATTCAGCCCTGTATTTTCCTTCAGGCAAATCAAGCTTCAAGTACTTAAGTGAATTGCCATGGATATATATTGCATACGCATTTCCCTTGTCCGCCAATACATCAATAGTTGCTGCAGAATACTCACCTTTTACAACGGATTTGTCGGGCTGCATTTTTATAAAATCAAAGCTTGTTATGAAATCATTAAGATGTTTAAGATAAAGGCGCATTGTTTCGCCGTTATAATACTGCCCGTAAGGGAAGAGCGTTTTTCCGGTGCCCGTAGGATCGTCGGTTGCTATGGTAAAGTCAAGATAATCATAGACGCTGCAACCTCTCAGAATATATTGCCATGCCTCCCTTCGCCTGTTCTCAAAATCTATCGGCTTGTTCCATGCCACAATTCCTGTAAGCGTCTCATCAAAAGCAATAGGCTTGTTCAAATTATAGTATGTCTCAAGACCTTTTGACACCCCTTCCTCATAATGGAAATTTAATATTGACACT
>JAMOAC010000054.1 GCA_023621975.1 Bacillota bacterium
GCATACCGTCCTTTTTCCTATGTTGAAAAAGTAATATATCATTATTGATTGAAAATTAGGTTATTTTAATTGGGAAATAAGGAAAATATATTAAAGTTTTCCTGCAATATACTCATTCCTACCTGCAACATTCCATACAGGTGCGGTCTGGGGTATGCGCCTGAAGGACTTTAACCTGATGTTATAGCCAGGGTGTGTATCAACACTGGCCATAATTGCAGCTGTTATAGCGGCAACCAACTCCTCAGCCGGAGCATCACTGTAAGATGAACTTGATCTCCTGTATTCTCCCATTTCTTGAGATATATTGCCAGCCGTTTTATTATTTTCACCTGAAGCGCCTTTAACCGCATTCAGGATCTTATTTGACAGGACAATAATATATGTCAGGAGAATAAGAGATACAAATACTACCACCATTCCTACAAATATTACATTAGCTGATAAAGATAGGTTATTCATTCATTGCACCTCCAAATAAAAACAATATCGTCCCATTATGTTAAAGTTATCACAATCAATATGTTTAGTCAACACTTTGTAAATTTTATACAACCTGGTTACAACCTTATAAACATATGCCGACTTCACTCAGCCTGCAAAATAAGGTTGCAATATTAAAACTGTTATTTTAATCTGATAGTATATTATAATATAAGCAGATGTCCAATGTTTATTTTCAGCAATATGTATATGAGGTGAGGTTCATGTTAATAGTAGGATTGAATGGGAGTCCAAACAAAAACGGAAATACAAAATTCCTGCTGAAGAAGGTATTGGAGAGTGCCGAAAGCAGAGGCGCCGAAACTGTAATAATTGACGTACACGAAGTGATGAGTTCATTAAAGAACTGTTTTTGCGTTGTATGCAGTAATCCATGCTCGGGCAAATGCTATGAAGGGACGAAATTGGAAGAGGCCTTTGAACTTTTGAAAAAGGCAGATGGAATTGTTATGGGAAGCCCGGTTTATTTTGGGACTGTAACTGCGCAGTTAAAGGCTTTTTTTGATAAATCACGAAAGCTTAGAAATGAAAAGGCTTTTTATAATAAAGTTGCGGCTGGTATAACCGTTGGCGGCTCAAAATATGGAGGACAGGAGACGACTATGAAGGCACTCCACGATATTATGCTTGTTCACGGCATGATTATTGTCGGAGATGGTTTTATCGAAGATGATTGCGGACATCATGGAGTTTGTGCTCAGAAAGCTGCTGAATTTGATGATTTAGCAATTAAGCGTGCCGAAATTCTCGGGAAGAGACTTGTTGACGTATGCAGAATGATAAATTTTAATGATAAAGGATGATGATATGCTGCACAGATTTTCCAGAACGGAATTGTTACTTGGTCCTGAAGCATTAAAAAAACTTTCTCAATGTAAAGTTGCCGTATTCGGTGTAGGCGGCGTAGGTTCTTTTGCGGTGGAAGGACTGGTCCGCGGCGGTGTCGGGAAACTGGTGCTGGTAGACGATGATTGCGTATGCCTTACAAATATAAACAGGCAGATAATTGCCACCGAAAAAACAGTTGGCAGGCCCAAGGTGGAAGTAATGGCTGAAAGGGCAAGGGAAATAAACCCTGATGTCCAGGTTGAAACGTATAAAGAATTTTATGGAGCGGAGACGGCTGAATTTCTAATCAAAGATGATTATGATTATATTATTGATGCAATAGATACGGTAAGCAGCAAGCTGGATCTTATTGTAAGAGCGCGGGAAAAGGGAATCCCAATAATAAGCAGTATGGGAGTCGGAAATAAGCTTGACCCGACAAAGCTGAAAATAACGGATATCTACAAGACATCGGTATGCCCGCTGGCCAAAGTGATACGCAAAGAGCTAAGGAAACGTAACATTCCGTCTCTCAAGGTACTTTGCTCGACGGAAGAACCTTTGAAACCTGCTGAAAGTGAAGAATCATGCAGGACAGGATGTGTATGCAGCGGAGATTCACCGCGAAGATGCACTGTAAGACGCCAGATACCGGGAAGCGTGTCATTTGTACCGCCTGTAGCCGGCCTGATCATAGCAGGTGAGGTAATAAAGGATCTGATAGGCTATAATAAATGATCGAAAATTAATGTAAAGATATATTCAGAAAGGAATATACGCTGATGTTTGACAGGAGAATCAACATTTTTACAGGTCACTTTGGAAGCGGGAAAACTGAAGTGGCGGTCAATTTTGCCATAAGGCTGGCCGAGTTGTGCCGGGAAGAATCGAAACATTCCACCAGCACTGAAAGAAAGACGGCTATAGTGGATATGGACATAATAAATCCGTATTTCCGCACCGCAGACGTAAGAGATGAACTTAATAAGCATGGCATTTGGGTAATTTCTTCGGTTTATGCAAATACAAATGTGGATATTCCTGCACTTCCGCCCGAGATATATACCCTTTTTCAGCAAAAGGAATATAGAGTGGTGTTTGATGTAGGCGGTGACGACCTTGGGGCAAAAGCCGTCTCAAGGTTTAGACAGGAGATTTTGGAAGATGACTACGAGCTCTTTGCTGTGGTCAATGTCAAAAGGCCAATGACCGATACTCCAGAAAAAATAAAAGAGATGATTTACAGTATTGAGGAAAGTTCCCGTATAAAAATTACCAGGCTCGTAAATAACACCAATGACCTTTTTGACACTACCCCGGAGGATATTATTGAAGGCCAGAGAATGCTGGAGGAAGTTTCAAAGGAGAC
>JAMOAC010000364.1 GCA_023621975.1 Bacillota bacterium
AAGCATCAATCCTCCGGAGAGTATGTGATACAAAAAGTCTCCCCTGAACAGCCCATCTCCTCCAAATATCCACGTGAAAACCGCTACCGTTCCTATGAAAGTGAACGGTATCTCTGCTGAAATAACTCTCCTGTAAAGAAGATATGCCGCCCCGATTAAAAGGGCAAGCACTGATGTCTCTCCTGTAGATCCCCCTATTTTGCCGATAAAGAGTTCCAAATAATCAGGAAGCCTTCCAGCCCCGGTTTTAATCAATGAAAGGGGTGTCGCAGAAGAAATTGCATCAGGATGTCCCGGCAATATCCATTCGGTCATTTGCTTCGGCCACGAAGCCAGCATGAATACCCTTGCCGCCGCAGCCGGATTCATGAAGTTCTGGCCGATGCCTCCGAAAAGCTGTTTTACTATTACTATTGCAAAAACACCACCTACTGCAGCCATCCACAACGGTATCGTAGGCGGCAGGTTCAATGCAAGGATCACTCCTGTAACAACAGCGCTTAAATCGCCAATGGTAATCTTTCTCTTTAAAACCTTTCTGGTAATATATTCAGATATAACGCAGGATAATACTGTTGTCAGTAGTACAAGTAAAACTCTTGCCCCAAAAAAGTAGACGCCGAAAGCCACGGCAGGTATAAGGGCTATCACAACATCCAGCATTATTCTGCTTGTAGTAATGTCATCCTTTAAATGCGGTGAGGAAGATACAAGTAATTTGATGTCATCCAAAGTCTGTTTCCCCCTTTACATGGTGTGTATATTAATTACTTTCCCGCTGCCTTCTTCAACTGTAACTTTGCCAGCCTTATAGACTGCACCAGGCGCCTGTTGGCAGGACATACATATGAACAGCTTCCACATTCAATACAATCGTTAGGATTGTATTTCTTCAGGTCGTCCATGTTCCCTTTCAGCGCGTGTAGGTTGATGTACAGAGGCATCAGGTTCATAGGGCATGCTTTAACACAGCGCCCACACCTTATGCAAGGCTCTTCCTCACCTATCTTTGCCTCTTCCCTGCCAAAAGCCAGCAGCGCATTTGTGTATTTCATCACCGGCATACTTAACGTATGTTGCGCGATTCCCATCATAGGGCCGCCCATAAGCACTTTATGAACTACACAATCAAAGCCGCCGCAGAAGTCAAATACGTCTTTAAGCTGGGTTCCGATAAGGACCTCAACATTTGACGGATTCTTTACTGCAGAGCCGTCTACCGTAACTCTTCTTTTAATCAGCGGCATTCCGGTTTTTATATATTCACTTATGAACGAAACACTGTTTACGTTCATCACAATTACGCCCACATCATGAGGCAGCTTTCCGGGCGGAACCTTCCTCCCGGTGACTGCATATATCAGCATCTTTTCCGCACCTTGCGGATAACGGGACTTGAGCTTTACTACCTCAACATCATCTATTTTCTCAGTCAGATGGGTCAGGACCTTTATGGCCTCGGGCTTGTTGTCCTCTATCCCGATCCTGACGCTTTTAACCTTTAAAAGCTCCTTGAGTATATTTATTCCATCTATTATATTCCATGAATTTTCAATGATTTCCCTGTAGTCAGAAGTAATATAAGGTTCACACTCAGCACCATTGATTATCAGCGTGTCAATATGTTTGTCCGGCGGTGGTGACAACTTTACATGCGTAGGAAAACCGGCGCCGCCAAGGCCCACAAGTCCCGAACGTCTGATAGCCTCAAGCAGCTCCTTGTTGCTTGAATATGATATGGGTTTTACACTCTCATGGACTTCCTGTAATCCGTCTGTTTTTATTTCTACTGCATTGACCTGAAAACCTCCGGGGAAAAGCACCGGTACAATATTTGTCACGGTACCCGAGACACTGGAATGGACTGGAGCTGAAATGTATTTATCGGTGTCTCCGATTATTTGCCCAACCTTTACCGTGTCCCCCTTCTTTACGAGAGGCTCACATGGCGCGCCTATGTGCTGCAACATAGGTATAACCACTTTTTCAGGCACATTCATTTTAACCGTTTCTTTTTCCGCAGTATTTTTATTGTGGGGTACTGCAGCCCCGCCTTTAAACATGTTCCTCAAAAACGCCATATTACCATAACCTCATTTTTCATCATCATATAATTTATAATTTAAATTAATTTATTTAATAATTTAAATAGTTTAAATTATTCTTATGATTTAAATAGTTAAATTATAAAATATAAAATTAATATATCTCTATAAATTATCTATAAACGTCGTTCAATGAACCCGGGTAACGCGTAAAGAGCAATACTTTGCGCAAAACAAAAGCTATAGTGCCGGAAGCAATGATGCCGAAAGCCGTAATAACAAAGCCGTGAAATTACTGTCAGCTGCCAATGTCAGCTTGCTGTCAGTTAATGATAATTATGCTAAAATTATATAGAATTTTCTAATATAATCCTATTAAAACATTCATATTACTTAGCACATAAAATTATAGTCACAGGTATCTGGCAAGTCAAACTCAACAAATCTAAAATTTCTGGTTTTTAGCCTGTTTTTCGTCCTTAATCCTGTGTTTATTCCACGTATTCATTGTTTTTAATATTTCAGCTAATATTATAGAATCCGCTTATAGAGTGGGTTTCATCTGTTTACATTGAATATTGTATACAATTTGCGCAAAAATGTATACATTGTACAAAAAGATGTGAACATTGCACAATCATTATTTCATAT
>JAMOAC010000485.1 GCA_023621975.1 Bacillota bacterium
AGGTGGACAAGTTCAACCTGGGGATGGCCGTGCAATAACCGCACCAATTCTATTCCAGCATAGCCTGTAGCGCCTAAAATGCTTACTTTAATCAATGAGCTGACCTCCTTTTCAGTATCAATTGGCCATATTTGCAAACAAAAAACTGGCAATTGTATTAATAATAATTATACATAATTATGTATAAAAATACAATACACGGATCGTTTTTTTATGTTACTTGCCAGCTGTTTCTTATGTTTTTATGCAACTTAGTCAAAAATATGTGTAAATTTTTTGTTAATAATAGCTATAGCCAGATTGTCCTGAAACCGATATAATATAAACGTATCCATGAACAATAAAACAGTTTTGCATCGGTGAAGGTGCAAAAATACTATTATGGAGGGGTTTGAATGGCAAGTGTAACTCTAAAAAATGTTTACAAGGTGTATCCAGGTGGTGTCACTGCTGTCAGCGATTTCAATCTAGATATTGCTGATAAGGAATTTATCGTGCTTGTTGGACCTTCCGGATGCGGTAAGACCACCACTCTGCGTATGGTAGCCGGACTTGAGGAAATTACTGAAGGTGAACTATATATAGGCGATAAATTGATGAATGACGTGGCTCCCAAGGATAGAGACATTGCAATGGTTTTCCAGAACTATGCTTTGTATCCCCATATGACGGTATACGATAACATGGCTTTCGGATTGAAACTCAGGAAGACGCCCAAAGCTGAAATTGACAGGCGCGTTAAGGAAGCTGCCCGAATGCTGGATATTGAACATCTGTTAAACAGAAAGCCAAAGGCTTTGTCAGGCGGACAGAGACAGAGGGTAGCTGTAGGTCGTGCTATTGTTCGTGAACCCAAAGTATTCTTGATGGACGAGCCGTTGTCCAACTTGGACGCAAAATTAAGGGTTCAGATGAGAACCGAGCTCACAAAGCTGCATCAGAGACTGCAGACAACATTTATATATGTTACTCACGATCAGACTGAAGCCATGACTATGGGTTCCCGTATTGTGGTTATGAAAGATGGATTTATACAGCAGGTAGATACACCTCAAAATCTGTATGATTATCCCACCAATCTGTTTGTAGCCGGTTTCATAGGAAGTCCTCAGATGAACTTCATCAATGTACTCCTTCAAAAAGAAGGCGATGATGTATATGCCATTTTCAACGGTAACAAGATTAAAGTACCGGCTGGAAAGATAAGGAAGTTTAAGGACCAATCCTATATCGGAAAAGAGGTTATTATGGGTATCCGACCTGAAGACCTCCATGATGAGGAGATTTTCTTGCAGAGTGCTACCGACAGCACTGTAAAAGCATATGTGGACGTTGTTGAGCTGATGGGTTCCGAGACATACCTGTACCTGACGGTAAGTGGTAACAACCTGATAGCCAGAGTTGACCCAAGATCTACCGCCAGAGTAGGCGATACCATCAAGATCGCTCTCGATCCCAACAGGCTGCATTTCTTCGACAAGGATACCGAGGAATCTATACTTACAAGATAGAATAACGTAAAAAAATTGAAAACGAATTTTGCAGAAAAAAAGGATTTTTGATACAAAAGCAGAAATATTATCGTATTGGATAATATTTCTGCTTTTTTTATACTTCAAACTAATGTATACTTAAGACAGGTGATAATATGCTAACGGAGCAAAGGGTGCAGAAACTGCTGGACAAAGTTGTACGCACTATCCAGTTAACTACGGATATTGTCGATTCGGCAGGAATGATTATAGCCAGCAGCAATAAAAAGAGGATCGGTACAGAAGAACCTGTGGTGAAGAACTATAATACAAAAGACAGTAAAGGAATATTTGCACACGATGGCAGAACATACATGCGTTTTACAGTGGACAGGACAGCCAGTTATTTTATAGCAATCGATGGAACCAACAAGGCAAGCAGGAATTATTGCTTTCTTATATCTTCTCTTATTGAGCTATATTTGAAATCAACAGTGAAAAAAATGAACAAGGAAGAGATTGTACGGCGGATTTTGCTGGATGAAGTGCCGGTTCTTGAATTACAGGAGCTGGTCCGGGATTACAAACTGGAACCCGATAAGCCACGTTGTATTTTTATTATTCGCACTGATGATATGGGAGCTGATCAGGTATATAAAATAATGATAAAAGTTTTTCCCAAAACTCAGGGAGATATGTTATTGCTGTTTGACAGCAGGACAATAATACTTGTTAAACTCGTGCTGGATGATATTGATGAAGATGAGTTTATCCAGCTGGCTGAAGCAATAGAAGAAACCATTATCAATGAGACAACTGTCAAGGTTTGGATTGGAATCGGAAGATGGAAGCCTAATTTATATCGGATTAGAGAATCCTATATGGAAGCTATGCAAGCTATAGAGGTAGGTATGATGTATGATGGCGAAAGCCGGGTGTATCATTATGATGCTTTGCTCTTAGAGCGGTTTTTGCATGAAGTTCCAAGGGAGATCTCCAGGAAGTACTGCCAAACAATTTTTGATAGTGAAACAAAAAAAATACTTAATGATGAAATGCTCACTACTATTGAGAAGTTTTTTGAGAACAGTTTAAATCTAAGTGAGACTGCCAGACAGTTATATATCCATCGTAATACTCTGGTTTATCGGTTGGACAAAGTACAGAAGGCACTGGGGCTGGATTTAAGAAACTTCCATGA
>JAMOAC010000203.1 GCA_023621975.1 Bacillota bacterium
GCCTCAATTATTGGATGAATATCTGCCCTAATTTCTTCATCAATTCCATGATAAATATATTCCTTGTGAGGTCGTATATTAATATATCTGCATTTACCTGTGCTGACAACAATATCATCCGGAAGATTAGACGGGGGCTTTGAAAAGCTAAGTGCAGGGTTCTCGTCCCCCTCATAGCTCTCAATCCATAGTTCCCTTAAGGAATCAACATTTCTAGTACCGGCAAATATTAACGACTCTCCGCTGCATATTGCCTTCTTTACCTTTTCCAAGTTTTCTTTCAAGTCTTCAATGTTTACAAAACTGACATTGTCACTTCGCTTTAGCTTTAAGTACATTCCATATGGACCTATAAAATACATAACTATTCCCCTTTGTTAGTATAAAGTAAAGCACTCTTACATGTATAACTCCATTTTTTCTACATTATATCCCCTTACCATCAGCATACTTCCAGGATTGCAGCAGCCGTATTCCACTGTTTTTGTTTCTCCAGGAAAAATCACAAAACCATTAGGAAAAATATTGTGGAAAGGATTATTTTTATTTTCTACTATTACCATAAGTGCAACCACTTCAGAAACATTTCTGAGTTTAATCCGAACTTTTTCTGTATCTTCACTGAAAATACTGCAATCAAGTATTGCTTTGTCCATCATTCTGAATGGTTTGAATGGGTTTTTTATATCAGTTGTGTAAAAATAAATATTTTCTGCAAGTATAGCTTCGTTACTTATTAAATCTAGTTTGAGAAAGAATATATGGTTTGAAAGACCTTCTATTGTCCATCTGATGTCTCCTACTTTCTGAACTGGAATCCCAATGGTAGAAACTTCAATAATCTTTCTTTTCAATATTTTCCCTTTAACATCTTTTATTTCACACAATACCCGAACGGGTCCTTCGATTTTTTCTTCAGAATGTATATACACTTCTCCGGAGAATTCATCCCCCTGCTTGTAGCATATGCTTGAATATTTACACGACACATTTAAATGTGAATAGGTTTTGCTTACAGCATAATATGCCGGTTTTGACCTGCCATTGTATTCAATAAGGGAGGTATTGGCTGTATTGGCAAAGGGTTCATTGCCCATCCATACAATTACTCCTCCTGCATGAGGCTCCCTGCGCCTGACCGCTTCTGTAGCATATCTTAACGCTTCATACTGAAGCAATTGACTTGAGTTGACATAGCTCTCTAGTTCATTATTATTTTCATCCCATTTCCCAAACAACTCGTTTAGCTGCTCCCATTGTATCCAACCAGAGCCGTGGTGAAGCCACAGGGCATTTTTCTGATTAGGTGGCCATGGGTTAAGCCTGTGTGATACCTCCAGTATGGTTTCAACACTGCTGGCAGCCGGTGTTCCCACCTCTGACCTGAAAAGCGAATCATCCCTGTCATAATAGTCGTAGTGGTCGTCCATATAATTCCACCTGCCATGGACATCATAACAAATGCCCATTCCGTATTTCTTGTCATCACCAAAAAACTCCGGACCAAACGGACTGCAAGGCAGAAAACGTTTCCCGGGGTCAAGCTCCTTTACTACCTTCTCCAGCATTTTGAGATTTACGTTGTTTTGAGTGGCCGGTATCCCACGTTCCTCTGTCTCTGTAAGCTCATTTCCGCCGCACCATATTATGTGACTTACGTGATGTCTCCTTCTTTTAATAGCATACGCAACCGTTTCCTCAAGCTCTTCAAGAAATACCGGATCATTCGGAGGCATATTCTCAATTGCGCTGGATGACTGCAACAGTTCCTGCCATACCATTATCCCGAGGTTGTCGCATACCCTGTAGAATTCTTCCTTTTCAATGATTCCTCCACCCCATACTCTTACAAGATTGCAGTTCATATCCTTGATTTTTTTTAAATATTTATAATATTCTTCTTCATTAACTGTCCCATATAAAGGACTGATTGGTACCCAATTTACGCCCTTTATAAAAACTCTTTTTCCATTGAAAATCAAAGTGTATGGTGGAGCATCTTCATGCGAGCATGGATTTTTGGTAAACTCAATGTTTCTAAAACCTATTGTTCTTACGTCTTCACAACATACTGAACCATCGTCTGTAGATATTATGCTGATTTTTAATGTATATAGATGTTGCTCACCATACCCGTTAGGCCACCATGGTTTAACACCACTAATATTGAATATTCGTTTAAAATTGTTTATCCCCTTATGGAAATCAACTACCTGGTGTTTTTCAAGTACTATATTATTACCGCTTTCGTAAAACAGTTTGATAGAAATTTCAAATTCACCTTCAGTATTGCATATCATATCAAGAAATAATTCCAGGATTCCATTTCTTTCATCCAGAGCCGTTCTTGTATAAATATCAGAAAAACAGACCTTTTTAAATGACTTTATGTAAACATGGTCCCATATACCAACCGGCACAATACGCACACACCAATCCCATAAATAATTGAATCGGGACTTTAAGTGCGTTAGCCTGCTTGAATATCCATACATCCCGTCAATCTCAGGGGCAGGATAGAACAATACCTCCAGGGTATTTATACCACCGTATCTAAGAAAATTAGTAACATCAATCTCTACAGGTTTAAACGTCCCTTTAAAGCAGTAGAGCACTTTATCGTTTAGAATTATCTCGCCTTCATAATCAAGTCCTTCAAAGCAAAGAATGTT
>JAMOAC010000235.1 GCA_023621975.1 Bacillota bacterium
ATTTCCTCCATACGGCAAAGAAAATAAAATGTTATTTGAAGGTTACGCTTTCATATTATAGCATAACTCGACGCAAGTGAACAATAAATTAATATTGGGAAAGAAACTGCCGTATTTTTTCCCTGTCCTTTTCGATATATGTCGTGTCAATCCGTAACCTGTTGTTCATAAAGGCTATTTCAATATATGAGTCTCCGCTTTGAATGGAAAAAAAACTAATGCAGTTTTCATCCTTCAGCAAAGAATTAATTGAATAATCCACTATGCATATTCCTGTAACAAGCACTAAAAAAAACAAAAAAATAGAAGAAAATATTTTTCTCCTATACTTCCTGGCCTGCCTGAATCTTTCCAATCTGCTCATTCAAATCACCGTTTTTTATTATACCCCGTCGCCTTCTATTTAATAACTTCACTTATGGCTTTTGCAATATATTTTGTACTCTCAAGTGCTTCATCTATAGTGTTGCCGTCAGCTCCAATCTCAATAAGCAGGGCTCCTTCCGACACATGCTGATTATACCTGTTATTGCTTATCCATATTGGCCTTGCAAGGCCGGGTGCCAGCTCATTCAGTTTTTGCTGCAACTTTACTGCCAGCTTTAGGTTTCGCTTCCAGTTAGGGTGCTCCAGGCCTGATCCGTTCGTACCTACAACAAACATCACCTGAGCTGCATTCTTTCCGTTTATCTCCTTTGTCAGCCTCAGCTTGGGCTTATCTGCATCAAGTCCGTCCCTGTGAATATCAATTATTATTTTTATTGACGGATAGCTTTTCAAATAACTGTTTATGGTGTTGAGGGATTTGCTGTAATTGCCGTGCGTCGTGCCGTTGTGAATGACAGGAATATTATACGTTTTCTCAAGATACTCGGCTAACTTGTCTCCCACCCTTACAACACTGTATTTGGCATCACTGGTGTAGCTGGGAAATTCCTTTTTGCTTTTGCCTATTTCCGAGCTGTTCCTTACATATCCCTCTGTTGAATGAGTATGATATATCAATATTTTGGGGCCTTTTCTGTCAAACTTGATGTTTAAGGGTTCTTTAAGCATTGCATCTATATCTGATTTGTCAATTTTCAGCTTGGATTGGTTCTGAATGGTAACCTCTCCCGCAGAAATGGATTTATTGTCTGAAAAGTCTTTTTGTTCATCACCTTCATCAAAATAAATACTGCTGGCAATACCCTCATTTATGACAGTATCTCCCTCCTGCGGGGTTATCCCTGTTTCATCCGGGCGCGGCAGGTCCTCTTTCCCGTCGGGTTTGCTGTTGTCCGCAATTTCGAATTCCTTTCCTTTTTCCTCGTACCCCTGTGCCAGGTACAACTGGTATTCGTTATTATAATACCTGCTAAAAAGGGAAGATTGTGCATTAAAAATACTAACAGGAGTTGCCAGGTCAAAATCGAATATGCCCCTTATCAGCCTTAGAGCTTCATTTGTCAGCGATATGTTAATGTTTCCGCTGTTATATATTGTGTCAATAATGGGAAATGTCTTGCTCAGTGTATCCTTAAAATTTTGGGTGTCAATACTCTCGACTATTTTGCCGTCCATGCTGAAAACCAGATCCCCTGCAGCCATTCCCGTATATACTGCAGCTATTGCAAATAAAACAAAAACAGGTATTGAGATTATTCTTTGAATTATCTCCCTTTTCTTTTTCTCTGCGTATCTACGAGTCATTTTTCCCCCGCCTTTTGTCTATAGTAAATATTAGCTCAACAAATAGACTTGTACTTTTAATAAGTATTCGGATAAGAGTGATATTATGACAATCAGTGAGGAGGGTGAAAAGAAAATTATTTTACTTGAATTATCATGATTTTATGTGTATAATTGTTATCGCATAACGCTATTTGTACTTATTTGGGACAAGTAGTGAAAAATAAAGAGAAAAAGGTGATTCCTATATCAACACAAGTTATTATTTTAATTGCTTCACTTGCTGCTTTTGTGCTTTTCGGGCTGATGTTTGCATGGTCTGTCAAAAAGCATGACGAAAAAATGAAAAACCAAAAAAGGCCGAGAAAATTCAGATAATATGCCAGGGGTGCCAGGGGGGGGTGCCAGGGGGACGGTTCTGTTGGTCACTGGTGCCAGGGGGACGGTTCTGTTGGTCACTGTGACAGTGACCAGCAGAACCGTCCCCCTGGTCTTGTCTATGCGTCGCAAGCCGTTTTTATAACCGTTTCTCCCATGTTTTTAAAAGCGGTTGAAAGCATAAGTTTTATTCTGTTCAACTGATTCACTTCGCTGGCTCCGGGATCATAATCCACGGCAACGATATTAGCCTGAGGAAATATTCTTTTCAGTTCCTTAATCATACCCTTTCCTGTAACATGATTGGGCAGACATGCAAAAGGTTGCATGCATACTATATTATTTACGCCGGTTTTCAGCAATTCTATCATTTCTGCCGTAAGAAGCCATCCCTCTCCCGTTTGATTGCCTATTGAAAGAACCTGGGATGCCCATGCTGCAAGGTCCCTGATGCTTGGCGGTGCTTCAAACCGCTTGCTTTTTTCCAGTGCTTTTTTCATCTCATGCCTGTAATATTCTATTCCCTTTATAGCAGTGTTATTTATAATTACAGACGACAGTTTACCATTCAGGTATCTGTATTTGAAATTTGCATTATAAGCACAATAAAGAATAAATCCTGC
>JAMOAC010000429.1 GCA_023621975.1 Bacillota bacterium
ACCGGATACCAATTCGACAGACAACTTTGACGATGCAGGCAATACCTATTACACTAACTACCTGTCAGCAGCAAAGAGGTTGGGAATTGCAACAGGAGTGGGTAACAACAAGTATGCTCCGGAACTCGAAATTACCAGGCAGGATATGTTCACCTTACTTTACAGAACGCTGAAGGCGATTGGTGAGCTGCCTGACGGCACAGGTGGAAAAGATATCTCAAGCTTTACTGATGCCGATGAGGTATCAGACTATGCAACTGAAGCTCTGGCATGTCTTGTCAGGAGCGGAATAGTAAGAGGTAATGCCGGAAAACTTTCACCAAAATCTACCTCAACGAGAGCTGAAATGGCACAAGTGCTTTACAATTTACTGACCAGATAGGACATAAAAGAAATATAGACATGATGCATCACGAGGGCGGCAGAATTGCCGCCCTTAAATTAAAAAACAATTGGCATTGACATTACTTATAGATCTTCAATTGACATTGTCTCAACTTATAAATCTTCAACCTTTGGATTTTGGTACCAATAAGACATTTGACATGGTTGAACTGCAAGAACCGATTGAGTTGGGAGAGCGCATCTTGGAGTACACGATTGATGGGCACAGACGAAAATAACTCAGTAAAAGTATATATTCAATAATAGTTTATATTAATTAATAGCGTATATTTATTTTTATAGGATACGGAACTAACCGTATCCTTAATTTTTATTAACTTAACTTGTTATGCTGGCATTTGCGCAGCTTTATAATTTTCACCTACTGTGATACAATTTTCGTATAATGTTGATCCGAGGTAATTTCAATATTTTTGATTATTACTACAATTATTACTATGGTACTATTAATCATTACTACAGTATTTATGCAAAAAAAAGGAGCATTAATTTATGAATCTGAGGTTCATATATGGAAGGGCAGGAACAGGAAAAAGCTTTTATTGCCTCAATGACATAAAGTCCAGATTACAGCAGGGCGATGGCGGGCACCTTATACTTCTGGTACCCGAGCAGTTTTCCCTGCAGGCTGAAAAAAACCTGTTGAAAACTGTAGGAGCAGAAGGCATTTTGCATGCAGAGGTCTTGAGTTTCAGAAGAATGGCATACAGGGTATTCAATGAAGTGGGGGGACTTACGCGACCTCACATTAACCCTGCGGGAAAGTGCATGCTGCTTCACAGGATAATGGATGATATGAAGGATGAGCTTAATGTTTTTTCCTGGGCAATAAAGCAGCAGGGGTTTGCAAAAAACATATCGGATTTGATTACCGAGTTTAAAAGATATAATGTAACGCCGGAGCTTTTGAACGGCATTGCCGAAAACCTGGAAGACGGTAGTATCCTGAAGAACAAGCTTTTGGACATAGGCAAGATATTTTCGGAATTTGAAAAGAGGCTGCATGTAAGATATACTGATTTGGACGATGACCTTACAGAGCTTGCCAGAAAACTGGACAAGTCGGTTCAATTTGACGGAGCGGAAATATGGATAGATGAATTTTCCGGGTTTACACCTCAGGAGTTTTCTGTAATCAAAAAGCTGCTTCAAAAGGTCAGGCGCCTGAATGTAAGCCTTTGTGCGGATTGCATTGATGACTGTGAAAATTCGGACAGCACAAACGTGTTTTCACCGGTGTTAAAAACTGTTTCAAGGCTTAAAAAAATAGCGGCAGAAGTAGGCGCGAATATTGAGCCTCCGGTAAGGATTGCTCCCGATGCGTCCTGGCCGGGCAGGTTTGCTGAAAGCGACGAGTTAAGGCATCTTGAACGCTACTTTTTCTCTTTTCCGTACAGGAAGTATGAAGAGGAAACAAAAGATGTAAGTGTTTTTGCTGCTGCCAACATTTATTCGGAAGTAGAAAGTGCAGCAAGGGACATTATAAGCCTGTGCAGGGACAGAGGCATGAGGTACAGGGACATAGCCGTTGTGAGCAGAAACCTCGATGAATACGAAAGCTTTATCAGGGCAATTTTTTCAGATTATGGAATACCGTATTTTATAGACAAAAAGAGAGATATTATCAAGCATCCCCTGGTATCACTCATATTGTCCGTGTTTGAAATATTTTCTTCAAATTGGTCTTATGCTGCCGTTTTCAGGTACCTGAAGACTTCGCTCACAAATGTGGAACGTGAAAGTGTGGACATACTGGAGAACTATGTGCTTGCTCATGGCATCAGGGGCAACGCCTGGACAAATGATGAGCGTTGGGATTTTTCCGACAAGCTGGAAAACAGCGGAGAAGAGCTGACGGAATACGAAAAGGAAGTTCTTGTTAAGGTTAAGGAAGCCAGGGACCTTTTGGTAGAGCCGCTGGTTAAATTCCGAATGCAGACAAAGGGAAGAAAAAAAGCCCGGGATATGTGTTCAGCGCTGTTTGAATTTTTATGCAGTACTGGTGTATCGGAAAAAATCGACAAAATGGTTGAGTCATTCAAGCAGTCCGGAGAACTTGCACTTGCAAATGAGTACTGCCAGGTGTGGAATATTGTAATGGAAGTGCTGGACCAGACCGTTGAAGTTTTGGGAGATGAGCCGATAACTCTTGACAAACTGGGCAATATCCTGACCATCGGCTTTGAAGAGTACAATACCGGACTCATTCCGCCTGCACTTGACCAGGTCCTGGTAGGCAGCGTGGAACGTTCAAAAAGCCA
>JAMOAC010000271.1 GCA_023621975.1 Bacillota bacterium
GATCGTGTTCAATACTTCGTTTTTTCAGGCAGAGATTAACCAGTTTTCCATTGGTTGCCTTCATCTCCGGTACCGCAGAAGCACACACCGGTGTTTTTCCACGTGGCCAGATTGCCGGTTGGATGGGATTGTCGGATACATCACCCGGGTGAACTATGATCTCTCCTCTTCCAACAGACTCACAGACACCAAGCACTTCGCCATTTTCACCCTGAGCGATCACCGTTCCGCATGGTTCAAGAACATATTCCGTACGGGCATTTGGAAAGATATATTCCTTTCCTTCCATACTAAAATGTTCTAAACCTTTATATTGCTTTTTCACCAGGCGGGATTTCACACCTAGCTTTTCAAGACCTTCGTTTAGCGGACGGATGCTGCCATCTTCATTTTTCAATGCAAAGCTTCCAAATATCAGCAATCTGCCGCCATTTTCCACGTAGCGGCGCAGCTTCTCGATCTCCTCATCATTAATCATGGCTATATAAACAAGGGCAATGGCAGGTGAAGCAGAAAGCGTATCCACCTTATCAGAACGAAATACCATATCACAAGTCAGCCCGGTAAGATATGCAGACTCCAAATAACTCATAAAAGGTTTCATGTATTTCTGAGGTGCATCCTTATCAGAATAGTCACGGGTAATTTCCGAGAAGTAAAAGGATATATCCGGCTTCTTTTCAGGATTATTAAGATATTTGCCATAAACCTTTTCAAAATCCCGGTACGGCTTATCATATAATTGAGAACCAAGCCCACCGGTACCGGTATACATCTGTCCCCATGACTTGCATAGTGCCCAAGCTGCATACATGGAGTCTTTAGTTTCGGGATATAACAGTGCCATTGACGGCACACCCTTCCGCTTTGCCATTGCGAAACGGTGTATAGCTTCCCCCGCAAAGCAGACATAAGAATAACGGATTATCCCGCAGCATTCCTGAAAGATATAATCCCAGAGCTCAGATGCTGCTTCAAAACCGTAACAGGTAGTATCAAAGGGAAGGACTTCGGCACAATACGCAGGGCGTACAGGATAAAATCCTATGCTTTTGTAATATGCGTCCAACCGGCGATGGAAATCCCCGCTGGACTTTTTCTTAAACCTTTTCCATGCAATATACTCAGGCTTGTCGTAATTTTCAAAGAATCCCTCCCAATTTTCGGGATACGGAAGATCATAGCCGGTTTCTTTTTTAAACTTTGCACGGCAATATTCACAAGCGCAAGCATTTCCTCCTCCAAACCACTGCACATCGTCATTCATTATGCCATCTATATGTGCTTTTTCAATGATATCCTTAATATGCTTCCAATAAGCATTCTCATACGCAGGATTGTTAAAGCAGTGTGCATGTCCGTTATAATGCTTGAAAATCCAATGAACATCCTTACCCTCTGTGTGAATATAGGATGAAAGTGCAGGCTTTCCGTTACTACCGTCAATCTGCGCAAAATCATTCAAATGTACACCATCAAATGCAGGGTTTGCCTGGGAAGTCTTTCGAAAGTCCTCAATATATGCACTTCCTACTGCTGATAAAGCTAGCCCTTTTTCCCAGTCGCTTTCATCCAGCGGTTGATATGTCAGATGGCTGGAATGATGCTCAATAACCTTTATGCCATAACTGTGGCAAGCAGCAGTAAATCTTGCGATAAATTTTATAATATCGTCCCAATATGCCCAGAATGAAAAGCGGAAATGAGCTCCAAAAAGGATAACAGCAGTAATACCTGCATCGTGATATTCTTTGGCCGCTTTTTCGAAATCCTCATCTGTAAAATTGTAAACATGCTCCAGGTTATAGTGAAACCAGGCAAATCGTTCCTCCCAGGGATGCATTAATTTCGAAGCTGTTCTTATATCCATAAAATGCCCTCCTTGATTGTACTTTTAAGAGCTTCTGTTTTATGTTTTATAAAACTTCTGTTACTTTCTTGTCTTCCATATTCTTTTTATATTGCTTTTTTTGTTTGCACTTTTTCTTAATTTTTGAAGCTCCTGTAAAAAATCCTGTATTTGCCGTTAATTCTGGCATGATGTCTCATGATGTCTAACGTGGATGCTCTATTCCTTACTCATCAATATTAAACATCCCTGCGAAGGCAAATATGCCTTAAGGCCTTCTGATGATACACCTTTCAAAATACCTTCCCCATCAATTTTAACCAGGGAATCCGGGCTGAAGCCATATTCTTCCCAAGGCACGATAAAACTGCAGTCAGCTTCTTCATCCGATATATTTGCCAGCATTATTAATGTATTACCGCTAGCTCTATGACGCCAAGCAGATGCCATCAGTATTTCCCCTTCAAACATCATGCTTTCACCCATAGCTGATTCCGTAACAAATGTCGGCATTTTGCCATCCAGCTTTGGCGGCCTTAGCATGTCCCCTTCATTGAAATAGCTGCGATATATATAACGGTAAGTTGCTACCTTCTTCAAGTAGGGCAAAAGCTCTTCATTATCTACTACACTTGGGTTAATCCATCCCAACTGCTGGCCAAACATTAATGATTGTGCAAAATGGTAACGTGCAAAAAGGTTGTTCTTACGCTTGATGCTATCGGAATTACGGCCAAACATTGCAATATAACCGCCATATATCAAAGGAAATGCCGGTACGAGATTGCTGTTTAGCCATGTCCATGTAA
>JAMOAC010000201.1 GCA_023621975.1 Bacillota bacterium
CTGTCGGCAATTACTCCTCTGTTGGCGTTGCTGCTAGTGATACGTACCTTGTCACCTTCCTCCATCATGGGAAATATAAGAGAAGGAGACCAAACTATCCTCCATTCCCCGGATTCCAGGACAAGGCCAAGCGTATATTGGTATTCAAAGGTTCCAACGGTGTTGGTATAAAATACAGCTTTGAAGGGAAGATAGGCATTATCTTTGTCAATCACAATTTCGTCAGGGATGATTTCCAGTTTTTCCAGTCCAATGGCAGAGAATATTGCATTATATCTTTCAACAAAGGTTTGCTGGTCAATTAATTCCTGCGATTGAGAGGACAATATATCATACATTTCCTGATGTTTTTGCTGGCTCCAGGCTTCCAAATAGCTGTTTGCTGTTTCCATAGGGTTGGGTTTGGCACATCCGGAAGCCAAAGCACATAAGCATATTACAATGATCATTAGCATTCTTTTCATATGTGTGTCACCCCGTCAGCTATATTATTAGCTGTAAACAATTTCATTTATTTCTGTGGCAGCTCTGGCTAACAGTTTGTTTACGCTGCCATGAAGAAAATATAACATTGAAAGGAAGCGCTTGTGTAATTTTTAATCCAGAAAGGACAGGTCTTATATGTTAGTTTAGCATAAGCAATCACATTATGAAACCCCCCAAGAAAAATCTTTTATTATTCCTTGTATCCTGCTTCAATGCATCAATAAAAAAGTTTTTGGAAAATTTTTCATAAATTATGTATAGGATATATCTGGTCTGGAATAATATAAAATATGGAATATTATCGATAATAATAAGGCCCATTGAGAGCAGTTAAGATATGGAATGACACAGATAATACAACGCCACAGTTCAAAGTATTACAAAACATTGACAAAATATTAAAATTATATTAAAATTGTTACACGTATTGAAATGTTTGTGGAAATAATTGAGGTGATGGGGTGATGATAGCTAAAACAGTTATCCTTTTTTATCCACAAACTGAATTGGACTCTCGCGGGCCTTTTCAGAAGGAGGTTGATGCATGGAATCACAAAGTTGCAGGGCTCTTTACATCAAGTTTTTGGTATCCATTGTTGTAGCCCTGCTGATTTTGACAGGAATATCAGGGGCACTTGTGCGCTATATAGAAGACGTGAGCAACGTTGTTACATTAAAGGATGAAGGACGAGAGGTTCAAATTGTAACTTTGGAAGAAAATGTGGAGGATTTTTTAAAAAAATACGAGATCGAACTAGGCCCCGGAGACAGCGTGAGTCCCAGTCCACAACAACAGTTATATGATGGAATAGTGATTGAGATAACACGTAACGTGCCATATTACGCAGTTGCAGATGGTAAAGAAAGATTGGTATATCTTCCCTTGGGCAGTACTGTTGCCGACGTGCTTGAAAAGGCCGGCATAGTGTTAAGAGAACAGGATGTAGTAAACTATATGTTAGAGGCCAACGCTATTCCGGAAGAAAAAATTTTGGTGACTAGATATGATCAAGAGGTTATAATAGAAAAGGAATCTATTCCGTATAATGTTATTGTTAAAAAAGACAGGAACATGGATGAAGGAGTAAATAAAGTTGTCCAGGAAGGAAAACAGGGAGAGCTGCAGAGGGAAATACTGGTAGCATACAGGGATGGAGTGGAGATATCCCGAGAGGTGGTAAAAGAAACAGTGACGGTGAAACCCGTCGATCGTGTGGTACACACAGGAACTGTTAAGAAAAAAATAACTTCACGGGGCGATACGCTTAGATATACTACGGTAAAAACTTTTCAGGCTACTGCTTACACCCATACAGGCAGAGCAACCAAGACGGGAGTTATGCCTAAAAAGGGTTATATTGCGGTGGATCCCAGAGTAATACCGCTGTACAAAACGGTTTATGTCGAATTCCCAAGAGGATGGGAGCATTTAAACGGCTATTACAAAGCCATGGATACTGGTGGAGCCATAAAAGGAAACAAGATAGATGTTTTTATGGAAACAGAAGGCCAGTGCAAAAAATTTGGGAGAAGGAATGTGAAGGTTTATTTTCCAAAATAATGGTGTGGATATGCAGAATCTTTTTTCTCCAAAAGTTGTTAAACAACTGATGAAGCGACATGGAGCAGCCTTTAACAAGGGGTTGGGGCAAAACTTTCTGATTGATAGAAATATTCTTATTAAGATTGTGGAAGCAGCTGACATTAAGGCACAGGACCTGGTGCTGGAGATAGGGGCTGGGATAGGAACTCTGACAAGGGAACTAGCCAGCAGAGCAGGATTGGTGGTATCAGTGGAAATTGATAAAAGGCTGTTTCCAATATTGAATGAGACCTTATTCGATTGCCCAAATGTCAGGCTTGTCCATGGGGATATTTTAAAATTGGATATAGATCGTCTTATAAGGGAGAATTTTTGCGGCAGGACCTTCAAAGTTGTTGCCAATTTGCCTTATTATATCACTACTCCTATCATTATGACTTTTCTGGAAAAGGAGCTTCCCTTTGAGATAATGGTGGTAATGGTACAAAAGGAGGTGGCAAAAAGGCTGACTGCTTCTCCGGGCACACAGGATTACGGTATGCTGTCGATAGCGGTGCAGTATTATACTTGTCCTACAATCGTAAGTACAGTTTCAGCCAATGTGTTTATGCCCCC
>JAMOAC010000224.1 GCA_023621975.1 Bacillota bacterium
GTTCAGCAGAACAACGGCAGCATAATGAGCAGTGACGGCAAAAGATTCACGCTGAATTCACAGGAGAATATAGAAACGCTTCAGTATATGGTCGACAGGGTAAGAAAGCACCATGTAATGCCCACCGAGGAAGAAAGGGCAGACAGATCCCAGGCAGACCTTTTTAAAGAAGGAAAGCTGGGTATGCTGAGGGGAGGAGTATGGTTCTTTACCGATTTTGCAAACAGCATTACTGACTTTGAGTGGGATATAACGGTGGAGCCAGGAAATAAGAAAAAGGCGACTCACTTCTTTGCCAATGTGGCTTGTGTAAACAGGGATTCCAAATATAAGGAAGAAGCCTTCAGATTCATATACGCCATGGGTTCCGATGAGGAAGTAGTAAAAATCAGGCTTGCGGACAAATGGGAGATACCTCCTGTTGCAGATCCCAATCTTATGGCTTCCTATCTGGCTGAGAAACCTCCGGAAAACAAAGAAGCTGTACTTAAGTCCATGGAATATGCGGTAACACCGCCTGCACTTGAGCAATTCCAGGAACTGATTGATATTGTAAATCCAAAGCTTGAAGAAATGAGGACAAACAACAGGTCTGCAGAAGAAGTGCTTAATGAGCTGCAGAAGGAAGTTGAAGCAAGAATTGTACTTAAGTAATATGCTGTGATTCCGGGTGGGGGACAGAGTGATCTGCCACCACCAGCAAGACGTAGGTTCCCCGGATTGCATGGCGTTTAAAGGGAGGAGACCTATATGTAATTTATCAGCAGATATAAAGCATGAAGAAGTTGATGAAGCTGCCGGAAAATATTCATTCAGAGAGAGGTGATAGCCAATTGAGGGAAATAAAAAAGCTTTAACCCCGAAAATAAGGGTTAAAGCATGAAAAAAATTTATAAACAATCCTACAAATTAGTATAAAGCCAAAATAATTAAAAAGCAAGCCTAGTCGACAATGCTTGTTAAGTATTGAAAGAAAAGGAGGAAACGACATGAGAAAATCCTTTAAGGCTATTGCAATATTAATGGTTCTGGCTTTGATTACAGGTGTTCTTTTCGCAGGATGCGGTTCAAATCAGGAGACGGCCAAGGAACAGGCCACATCGGGAGATGCCTCGAAAGAAACTGCAACCGGGAGCCAGACTGAGGAGCAAAAAGAAATTACCGAGGAAGATGAGCAAAAGGAAGTTACCATAAATTTCGCCAATTTCTCCGCAGCGGGAGACAATGTAGAATACCTTGAACAAATGGTAGAAAAATTTAACGAGAACTATCCGTATATTAAACTAAATGTTGAAACAATCGGTTATGGCGATTATTTTGTCCAGATGCAGACGAGGGTTGCCGCATCTACTGCACCGGACTGCTATGAATTAAACTACGAAAACTTCGTTTCATATGCCAAAAAGGGCGTCCTCACTGACCTTAGCCCTCTGCTTTCGGAAACAGGTTTTGACAGTTCCATTTTAAACAAGAATGCAATGGAAGCATTTAAGCTGGACGGGAAGCAATATGGACTTCCGGCCAGTTTCTCCAACGTGGTGCTTATATATAATAAGGACCTTTTCGATAGGGCAGGGGTACCATATCCTACCGATGATTGGACATGGGAAGACGAGCAGGCGGCTGCCGAGAAGATAAGGGCGCTTGGCAAGGACATTTTCGGAATATCCCATCCTATTAGCTTCTGGGAATTCTATAAGGTTGTGCAGCAGAACGGCGGAAGCCTGTTAAATGAAGATAAAACGGCCTTTACAGTAAACACGCCTCAGAATGTGGAAACGCTCCAGTTTATGGTGGACAGGGTAAGAAAATCGAATGTCATGCCAACGGAGGAACAATTTGCAGGTTCCGGAGACTGGGAGCTGTTTAAGGCAGGAAGGCTGGGAATGATTGTAACGGGTATCTGGGCATTCCCGGAATTCACCAGAGACTGTGATTTTAGATGGGATATTGCTATTGAACCCGGTAAAGTAAAGAAAGCCACTCACTTTTTCTCAAACGGTCTTGTAATAAACAAAGACAGCCAGCTTATAAAGCAGGCATTAGAATGGGTTAAATTCATGTCTTCAAGCAGGGAAGCGGCCATGATTAGAGTTGAGGCCGGCTGGGAGCTTCCTGCGGTTACTTATCCGGATGTGCTGGAGGAATACAAAAAGAAGACGCCACCGGAAAATAAGCAGGCTGTTTTCGATTCACTGCAATACCTTGTTACACCGCCTGTAATTGAGCAGTTTAGCGAAATGGCTGATATTATAGGACTGCACCTTGAAGCGGCAAGGGACGGCGTTAAAACTCCTGCTCAGGCGCTGGCTGATGCTCAAAAAGAACTGGAAGAAAAAATAAAACTCAAGTAAGTTATATGTTTTTGCAAAATCAACAATTCACAAGCAGTTCTTGAAACTGCTTGTGAATTGTTTCAATAAATACAGAGGGTGGTAAAATGTCAAATGGGGCCCAAAAAAAAAGAAATATTTTGATCGCATTATTATTTCTGTTACCTAGCCTTTTAGGATTGTTATTTTTCAGCGTTATACCTATAATATCCTCATTGGTTTTGAGCCTGACAAAATGGGATGGACTTAAGAGCTTGGATACATTGGGCGGAGTATCCAAATTCTTCAAAGACC
>JAMOAC010000075.1 GCA_023621975.1 Bacillota bacterium
ATATTGTATTTGAAATTGGAAGCAACAGTGACCTGGTCCTGGAAAACACTATAACAGGGAATCTGGAATGGACAATCGAAAATTTCGGAAAAAGTGAAAAAGGCTTTCTCACATTTCCTACAAAATTCAGCATGGTGGATACCCTGCTTCCGCTGGATCACAAAGGCAGGATAATTCCGCGCATGAGTGTAAATCCTGAAGAAATTATACGTAAAGTTGAAATAGGGACTTCTTCCCTGAAAGCGAGAATAAATGCCATCAATCGAATGTGTGAAGCGGGTTACAGGGTAGGTATACTCATTGCACCTGTTGTGATGGTGGACAACTGGAAGGAACTTTACGCTGAGCTAATAGAACAGTTGTCGGATGAACTTTCCCAAAAAGTGAAAGATCAACTGTTTATTGAAATTATTTTTATGACCTACAGCTATGTGCATTGTGCCATCAACCGGGAAGCGTTTCCCAACGCCGTGGAACTTTACGACAAAGCCATCATGACCGGAAGAGGCAGAGGAAAGTACTGGTATAAAGAAGATGTCCGCAAAATGGGTGAGGAGTTTTTGCGGGAACAGATTTCCCAAAAGCTGAAGGGCGTTCCGATTATGTATGTTGTTTAGATTATATATGCAGTATCTATGTATTTCTTTATGTCTTTAAAGCCTGGTTATTTATCCACGTGTATTGTGAAAATTAAATAGAAATATAAACCTTTTGTAGAGATGTCATCTGTAATTCAAGCGGTGGATTTTATTAAAATAAAACCAAACCGTTATTGGAACTGGTGGGGGATATAAGCATGTCAAAAGCAGATAAACGAACTTTACCAATAGATTGGAGAAACATAGCCAATGGATATTCAATACCCAAGGAAGGATATTGCGACCAACCCTACGTTGTAATTACAGATGATGGAAACTGGCTTTGTGTGCTAACCACCGGGAAGGGAGAAGAAGGAGAGGGAACACAGCACATAATTTCTACTATCAGCAAAGATAAAGGAAAGACATGGTCTGAGCCTGTAGATATTGAACCTCAAGGCCCTCCGGAAGCTTCCTGGGCAATACCGCTCAAGGTTCCGTCAGGTCGTATATATGTTTTTTATACTTACAATAAGGATAACATGCGCAGTGTAATTGCAAATACAGAGGAGTCAGGGCATCGAATCGATACACTGGGCGCCTTTATGTTTAAATATTCCGATGACAACGGGCGTACATGGTCAAAAGAACGGTATGAAATCCCTGTACGTCTGTTTAATATAGATTACGAAAATCCATACAATGGAAAGGTAAAGTTTTTCTGGAGCATATCTAAACCCATTATACACAATGGTGCGGTTTACATGGCCTTTGCAAAGGTGGGAAGGTTTGGGGAAGGTTTTATTGAAAAATCAGAAGGAGCTTTTCTTAAAAGTATTAATATACTGACCGAAAAAGATCCTGAAAAAATAATTTGGGAGACTCTCCCCGATGGAAATGATGGGCTTAAGTCACCTTTCGGCCCAATTGCTGAAGAGCACAACGTGACTTTTTTAAGTGACGGAAGCCTTTACTGTGTTTATCGTACGATAGACGGATATATATGTCACGCCTACAGCAGGGACGGCGGGCACACATGGACATCCCCTCAATATGCTACATATTCTCCGGGAGGAAGAAAAATCAAGCAACCGAGAGCAGCCAGCATTGTGAGAAGATTCAGTAACGGCAAGTACCTTTTGTGGTTTCACAATCATGGAGGAAAAAGGTTTAATGATATAAACTTTATTAAAAATTATGGGAAAGGCGTAAACACAGGAGAAGAGCAGTGGGATCCGTATTTAGGCAGAAACCCGGCATGGCTTTGTGGGGGTGTGGAAAAGGACGGATATATTTACTGGTCACAGCCTGAAATAGTATTATATGATGACGACCCTGATGTGAGGATGAGTTATCCGGATTTTATTGAAGACGGTGGAAGATATTTTATAACGGAAACACAAAAGTCTGTTGCCAGAGTGCATGAAATAGATAAAAATCTGCTTGAAGGCTTGTGGAATCAATTTGATAACAGAGATATTGCAGGGGACGGTATTGTTCTGGAACTTGCAGAAGAAGAACTTATAGCCGGAAAAGTTGTAAAAATGCCACAACTTCCATCGCTAAAAGATAAAGGCGGATTCACGATTGATTTCTGGATTGTTTTTTCGGAACTTTCACCCGGACAGATTATACTTGACACAAGAGGAAGGGATGGAAAGGGTATAGCTCTGTCAACAACTGTTGACGGATGTGTCAGAATAACATTGAATGATGGAAGGATAGAAAATTCATGGGAATGTGATCTAGGATTAATAGAAGTTGGAAAGTGCCATCATGTAGCTGTCATTGTTGACGGAGGACCGAAAATCATTACCTTTGTGGTGGACGGCTTGCTTTGTGACGGAGGGGAACACAGGCAATTCGGATGGGGAAGATTTGACCCGCAGTTAGGTGATGTTACAGGCTCCGGCGAGCTAAAAATTATGCCGTTACTAAAAGGCCAACTAAAGCTGCTTCGGATTTACGACCGGTATTTACGCACTTCTGAAGCAATAGGAAATTTCAGCGCCGGTTGCAAATAACGCCGGTGGCAGGC
>JAMOAC010000250.1 GCA_023621975.1 Bacillota bacterium
GCAAGATCCGGAACTACGGCTTCAGCACCTTCATTCTCAATTATGGATACAATGTCATTATTGGCAGTGGGATGATACTTGACCAGTATTTCCCCAACCAGGCCAACCCTGGGCTTAGCCACGTTCGACAGTTCAATATTGTCAAAATCCTCAACTATTTCATTTACGATTTTTCTGAACGTGCTGTGTTTTCCGTCCCTTACCGATTGCTTGCATTTGTCCACCCACTTTTCATAAAGGGTATTTGCCGAACCGATGATTCTTTCATACGGCCTCACCCTGTAAAGTACCCTCATCAGTAGATCACCATATATAAGTCCCATCATGCCCTTGTTTATCAGCTCAGGAGTTATTACAAATCCCGGGTTTTTTTCCAATCCCAGAGTGTTTAGCGATATTACGGGCACTTCAGGGTACCCTGCATCTTTCAGTGCTTTCCTGATGAACCCTATATAATTAGAAGCCCTGCACCCTCCACCTGTCTGGGTTATAATCAAAGATGTATTTTCAGGGTCATATTTCCCCGATTTCAGTGCCTTGATCAGCTGTCCTACAACGATTATGGAAGGATAGCAGGCATCATTGTTAACATATTTCAATCCTTCATTTACTGCTTCCGCATCTACTGAGGGCAATACTTCGATATTGTATCCCGATGCCCTGAAAGCTTCCTCAATAAACTGAAAATGTATGGGAGACATCTGAGGGGCAAGAATTGTATGGTTTTTTCTCATTTTCCTGGTAAAAACAACCCTCTTGAAGCAGGAACTGCCTTTTTGAAGAGTATATCCCCTTTTCTCCCTCTCATCTACGGCAGCTTTCAGTGAACGGATTCGTATACGTGCCGCTCCCAGGTTTTTGCCCTCATCAATCTTCAGCAAAGTATAAATTTTACCGCACGATTCCAGTACTTCTTCCACCTGGTCGGTAGTTATTGCGTCAATGCCGCATCCAAAGGACGTAAGCTGTACAAGTTCAAGATCCTTACGCGTTTTTACAAAGCTTGCCGCCCTATAAAGCCTTGTGTGATACATCCATTGGTCCACAACCCTTAATGGCCTTTCAACTTCTCCAAGGTGTGCTACTGAATCTTCAGTTAATACTGCCATACCGTTTTCCGTTATAATTTCAGGTATGCCGTGGTTTATTTCAGGGTCTATGTGATAAGGCCGCCCTGCCAGCACAATTCCCTTACGACCTGTCCTTTCAAGGTATTTAAGAACTTCTTCACCTTTTTGCCTAATATCATTTTTGAATTTTTCGTCTTCAGCCCATGCCGCCTCTACTGCATCTGAAATTTCCTTCATTGATATGCCAAACTCTCTTAACTCGCTGAACAACCGTTTTTTCAGCTTTTTATTATTGTTGTACGGCAAAAACGGATTCATGAATTTGATACCGTTCTCCCTTAGCACGTCCACGTTATTTTTTATTACCTCTGAATACGAGGTAACTATCGGGCAATTATAGCTGTTATTGGCTCCCGCATCTTCTTTCCTTTCATAGGGTACACACGGATAGAATATGAACTTAACACCTTTTTTAACAAGGCTCATGATATGCCCGTGCACAATCTTGGCAGGGTAGCATACGGATTCGGAAGATATGGTCTCCATTCCCATCTGGTATATTTTCTCTGACGACCTTGGTGAAAGTTCAACCCTGAATCCCAATCGAGTAAAAAAAGTATACCAGAAAGGATAGTTTTCATACATATTAAGTACTCTCGGTATGCCGACAGTGCCTCTTATTGCCTCTTTTTCCGAAAGAGGCCTGTAAGAGAAAAGCCTTTTGTATTTGTAATTGAACAGATTCGGTATTTCTTCGCCTTTACTTTCAAGCCCCGCTCCTCTTTCACACCTGTTTCCTGAAACAAATTCCCTTCCGTCATTGAACCTGTTCACCGTAAGCTGGCAGTTGTTTGCGCATAAGCCGCACCTTTTCATCACTATCCGGAAATCAAAGTTCTTTATATCCTCCGGCTTCATAAGAGTGCTTTTATGCCCCTCGACATACCTTTCACGGGAAATAAGTGCAGCCCCGTAAGCTCCCATTAGTCCTGCAATATCAGGACGAACGGCTTCCCTGCCGGATACCAGTTCGAAGCACCTCAGCACTGCGTCGTTATGGAAGGTGCCTCCCTGCACAACTATTTTTTTGCCAAATTCTTCAGAATTCTTTATTCTTATAACCTTAAACAGGGCATTTTTTATAACCGAGTAGGACAAGCCGGCTGATATGTCTCCAACAGTTGCTCCTTCCTTTTGGGCCTGCTTTACTCTTGAATTCATGAAAACAGTACACCTGGAACCTAAATCCACAGGATTTTCTGCCATCAAAGCCTCATTGGCAAATTCTTCCACGGTCATATTGAGGGAATGGGCAAAAGTTTCAATAAATGATCCACATCCGGAGGAACAGGCTTCATTCAGCATGACGCTGCTGATTACCCCGTTTTTTATTCTCATGCACTTCATATCCTGTCCGCCTATATCAAGGACAAACTCCACTCCCGGCAAAAAGTAGTCTGCAGCTTTATAATGGGCTACTGTTTCAATTTCACCAATATCAACACATAAAGCCGATTTTATCAATCTTTCACCGTAACCCGTAACGGTTGAATTTACTATTTCCGCTTCCTGAGGCAAGCGGCTGTAAATGTCCTTTAACACGGCGACTACTGATTTTAAAGGGCTGCCAGCATTGCTTCCGTAATATGAATATAAAATTGCACCTTCTTCATCAATCAGTACAGCTTTTGTTGTAGTGGACCCTGCATCAAGGCCAAGGTAGCATCTGCCCTTGTAAGTTTTCAGGTCCCTGGTCTTCACTTTGTTCTTACCGTGTCTTTCCCTGAAAGCCTTGAGTTCGTCTTCATCCTTAAAAAGAGGCCTCTGCCTTTCAACTTCAAAGCTTTGTGCATCTTCCAGTTCCTCTGATTTTTCCACCAATTGTTTTAAGGATATTGGTCTTACATCCATCGAAGCAATAGCTGCGCCGATGGCCACAAAAAGCTGCGAATTCTCGGGAAATATTACCTGATCGTCCGAAAGCCTTAACGTTTCTATGAACCTTTTTCGAAGCTCAGAAAGATAATAAAGGGGGCCACCCAGGAATGCCACGTTTCCTTTTATAGGCTTTCCGCATGCAAGTCCGCTGATTGTCTGATTTACCACAGATTGAAAAATAGAAGCAGCTATATCTTCTTTTGCCGCACCTTCATTAAGCAACGGTTGCACGTCTGTCTTGGCAAAAACGCCGCATCTTGCAGCAATCGGGTAAATCGTCTTATAACCCTTTGCCAGTTCGTTAAGGCCTGCGGCATCAGTATGAAGGAGTGTAGCCATCTGGTCGATAAATGCGCCTGTGCCTCCTGCACATGTACCGTTCATCCTTTGCTCTATTCCACCGGTAAAATAGGTTATCTTGGCGTCCTCTCCTCCGAGTTCGATGGAAACGTCTGTTTCGGGAATAAATTTTTCAACGGCCCTGGAACCGGCTATTACTTCCTGGATAAAAGGCAGCCCCAGCCAGTTTGACACGGATATGCCTCCTGAGCCGGTAACGGCAACACAGGCGTCAGCTTCTTTGAATTTGTCGTACGTTTCCTGCAAAAGGGAATATATTGTTTTCTTAATGTCAAGGTAGTGCCTCTGATATTTGCTGAAAATCAAATTGCAGTTTTTATCCAGGACGGCAACTTTCACTGTGGTAGAACCTACATCCAACCCCATGTACAGAACTTTTCCCATAAAATTTCAAACAGTATGTAAAACTGTTTGCCCTTCCCCCTTAAAACATAGTTAAACAATACCAAATTATCAAAATTTTTACTTCTTATATCGCCGTATTTTATATTACTAGCTGTATTTTATATATTACCATCCCTGCATATTATATCTCTGCATATTAAAATATTTGGATTTCAATTCTTCTCTAATGCTTTATGATTCGTATGTTCATTATGCGCTTTAGATATAATTATAACATATAAATTTAAAAAAAGTAAAAAACTCCTCCTTTTATGGCTTTACTCTGCAACAGGAGGAGTCGGCCAACTTTCACTTTCAATAATTACCTCTAATTACCTCTGCCCGTAATAGGCATTGGTACCGTGCTTGCGCAGGAAGTGCTTATCAAGCAGTCTTTGCGGCATTGGGCCAATCTGCGGGTTCAGAATCCTGGCTTGAATCGCCATCATGGCTACTTCCTCAAGAACTACCGAGTTGTGCACCGCTTCTGCGGCATCCTTTCCCCATGTAAAAGGCCCGTGGTTCTTTACAAGCACCGCAGGTATGTAACCGGGATCCAACTCTTTAAAGGTCTCAACTATGACATGTCCTGTATTTTCTTCGTAGGCAGATTGTATTTCCTCGTCTGTCATATCACGGGTACATGGAATCTCTCCATAAAAATAGTCAGCATGAGTCGTACCGTATGGAGGTATTCCCATTCCTGCCTGCGCCAATGAAGTTGCCCAGCGAGAGTGTGTATGACACACGCCTCCGATTTCAGGAAAGGCATTGTACAAAACAACATGGGTAGGCGCGTCAGAGGACGGCTTCAGCCTTCCCTCCAAAACTTTCCCCGTTAAATCAATAAGCACAATATCATCTACCGTCAGTTTATCATATTCAACACCGCTGGGTTTTATTGCTATGATTCCGCTTGCTCTGTCTATACCGCTGACATTTCCCCATGTATAAGTTACAAGGCCTCTTTTAGGCAGTTCCAGATTTGCTTGTAATACTTCTTGCTTTAATTTCTCTAACATTGCTTCATCCTCCGCTAAATATATTACTTCATTCGCTTGTATAGCTTCTGACTTACAGGCAGCCTATTTTTTGAATGTACCCATCTTGTTGAAAGGATAGAACCTGAATATTGCTTTACCCGTTACCGTGCTGATGTCAATGGGACCAATACTCCTGCTGTCACGACTGTTCATCCTGTTGTCTCCCAGCACAAACACCTGGCCCTTTCCAACCGTAAGATTGTTGTATTCGCCCTCAGGTGTATAATCTCCCTTTATATAGTCTTCTTCCAATGCCTCTCCGTTCACATAAACCTTTCCGTCCTTTATTTCAACCGTATCACCCTCGACAGCTATTATTCTTTTTATCAGCTGCCGTTTACCTTGAGGTTCATGGAATACGATAATGTCTCCCCTGTTCAGATTGCCTATCCTGGGGCTGATTTTTTCCACAATAAGATTGTCCCCCTCATAAAGGGTGGGCTGCATGGACACATCATGCACTATGGTCCTTTGAGCAACAAATGTAACTATGAGAAATCCAATGGCAACGGCTATAGCAATATGTAAAATCCAGTCAATTACTTCCCTAATAACAGTTTTATCCGACATTGCCATATCTCCCTTCAAAAACAATGTAAGGGGACATCCCTTTTAAACTTAAAAACTTTTTCTCCAAAGGAATGACCCCGTTTCTGTCCGTTCCCAACTCAGGTCTTTAATCAATTGTCTTCAACAACTGTCTTTATGTGCAATTCCTGAAGCTGCTTTTCATCAACGTAATCAGGTGCATTTGTCATGAGGCACGAAGCGTTCTGCACCTTCGGAAACGCTATTACGTCCCTGATGCTGTTTGCTCCTGCCATAAGCATTACCAGCCTGTCAAGGCCGTAAGCCATACCCCCGTGCGGAGGTGTGCCGTATTTGAAAGCCTCCAGCAGGAAGCCGAATCTTTCAGTCGCCTGTTCCTTGGAAAGGCCTATCAGGTCAAACATTTTAGACTGGAGCTCCCGGCTGTGGATTCTAATGCTTCCGCCTCCCAGTTCAACTCCGTTAAGGACCAAATCGTATGCTTTTGCACGAACTTCGCCCGGATTTGTATCAAGAAGAGGTATATCTTCATCCATAGGCGAAGTAAAAGGATGGTGCATGGCAACCCAGCGTTTCTCCTCCTCGTCGTATTCCAAAAGAGGAAATTCAGTTACCCACAAAAATTTGAACTCTTTGTTATCAAGGATATTAAGTCTTCTTGCAATCTCAAGGCGCAACTGGCCCAGTGAAATACATGCAATATCATTCTTATCCGCGACAAAGCAGATAAGGTCTCCGGGTTCGGCTTTCATTCTTTCCAGAATTGCTTTTGTCTCTTCTTCGCTGAGGAATTTGGTAAATGAGGACCTTAAACCGTTCTCTTCCACTGCAATCCACGCTAAACCCTTTGCCCTGTATGTCCTGACGACATCAGTAAGGCTGTCTATATCACGCCTGCTGAACCTGGCACCGCAGCCTTTGGCATTTATGGCGCGCACGCTTCCACCGCTCTTTACTGCATCCGAGAACACCTTGAATCCACAGTTTTCAACTATATCTGATAAATTAACAAGTTCAAAACCGAATCTTATATCAGGTTTGTCCGATCCATACCTTTCCATTGCCTCTTTATACGGCATTCTGACAAAGGGAGTTTCGACATCTACTCCCAGGACTTCCTTGAACACCCTCTTGATAAATCCTTCATTTACTTCAAGAACGTCATCAATATTAACGAATGACATCTCAATATCAATCTGGGTAAATTCAGGTTGCCTGTCTGCCCTTAAATCTTCATCTCTGAAACATTTTACGATCTGGAAGTACCTGTCAAAGCCCGAAACCATAAGCAGCTGTTTGAAAAGCTGCGGTGATTGAGGCAATGCATAAAACTTTCCCGGATGGACCCTACTGGGCACAAGGTAGTCCCTTGCTCCTTCAGGCGTACTTTTTGTAAGCATCGGAGTCTCTATCTCAATAAAGCCCTGCTCGTCAAAATAATCCCTGGCAACCTTCGCAACCCTGTGTCTTAACATGATATTCTTTTGCATGTCAGGCCTTCTAAGGTCGAGATATCTGTATTTGAGCCTTACAGCCTCATTGGCATCAAGATTTTCTTCAATATATATGGGAGGTGTCTCGGCACTGCTCAAAATTCTCAACTCTTCGCCGATGACCTCTATTTCCCCGGTCTTCATTCTGGGATTTATGTTTTCAGGTGTCCTTGCGGCTACAGTGCCTACCACTGCAATTACATATTCACTTTTCAATGTTTCAGCCTTTTTGAACAGTTCTTCGTCCCTCTCGCTGTTAAAAGTCACCTGGAGCAGCCCTGTCCTGTCCCTTAAGCTGACGAATATTACGCCTCCCAGGTTCCTGCTCCTTTGAACCCAGCCCATTACGGTAACTTTTTCTCCTATGTTCCTGGCACTCAATTCAGTACACATGTGTGTCCTTTTCAATCCTGCAATAGACTCGCTCATAATACCTTTCCTCCATGGTCTAAAGTTAAAAGAGCAATCAGGCTAAACCGGCTGTTCCTTTCTGCTCAAACGGTCCAGAATGGAATCAAGGCTTACATCCTTTTGCTCTCCTGTTTTCATATTCCTGAGAACGGCCCTGTTGCTGTCTATCTCCTCATCACCCAGAACCACCACGTATTTTGCTCCCAATTTATCGGCATACTTCATCTGGGCCTTAAGGCTTCTGCCCATAAGATCCTTTTCAGCACTTATCCCTTCACTTCTCAACCGGTATACAAGCCTTTCCGCATATCTGTCAGCCTTTTCACCCACCGTGGCTACAAACAATTCTGTCTCTTCACTGCCAGGTATTAATATGCCCTGACTTTCAATTTCAAGAAGAAGCCTTTCCATTCCAAGGGCAAAACCTATTCCGGGCGTGGGAGTACCGCCGCAAATCTCAACCAGGCCGTCATACCTGCCTCCTCCGCATATGGTACCCTGGGTACCTACATTTTTCGATACAAATTCAAATACCGTCTTTGTGTAATAATCAAGGCCCCTTACTATGTTCTTATCAACCTTATATTCTATTCCAAGGTTGTCAAGTCCAGCTTTTAAACCTTCAAAATGTTCGGCGCACTCATCACACAGGTTATCAATCAATGCAGGAGCGTCTTTTAAATAAATCTTGCATTTATCTTCCTTGCAGTCCAAAATACGTAATGGATTTCTCTCATACCTTGACTTGCAGTTTTCGCACAAATTTTCAATTACGGGTTTTATGAATTCTTTTAACTTTATATTGTATTCTCTCCTGCAGGCAGGGCAGCCTATACTGTTTATGTTCAATTCTACGCCTTTTATACCAAGCTTTTTAAAGAGTATATCCAATATGCTGATAACTTCAACATCGATTGACGGGCCTTTTGCTCCGAACGCTTCCACCCCGAACTGGTGGAATTCCCTGTAGCGGCCCTTCTGGACATTCTCATACCTGTATGCGGTTATGTTGTAATATAGTTTTATAGGCTGCGGCAATGAAGACATTCCATGTTCTATATAACTTCTGACAACTCCTGCGGTCCCTTCCGGCCTCAGTGTAATGCTTCTTCCTCCCTTATCAAGGAAGGTATACATTTCCTTCTGTACTATATCCGTCGTGTCACCTACTCCTCTTTGAAACAGTTCCGTGTGCTCAAATACCGGAATGCGGATTTCTTTATAGCCAAAACTTCTGCAAATACCTGCTGTCAAACCTTCAATATACTGCCACTTATAGACCTCAGACGGGAGAATGTCCTTGGTCCCTTTTGGCGCTTTTGTTAACATTTTCAAACCTCCACTAATATACTAAAAAACCCCCCGTCCAACTGACATACCAGGGACGGGAGGATTGATTTTATATTTATATTTTAAATATGCAGGTAGCTATTGTCAATATATAAACACTAATTCGCAGCTCAGGAACATAACTTGCTTCCTGAAGTGATCCTTAAGCAACAGCCCGGATGAAGTAAATATTTCTGTACTAAATTTCCCGGAAATATTTGTAAAAAGGGAATCCGTGATATAATTAATCATAGCTTGGATCGGTAAACAAATGAGAAAGGAGCAGTATCGTGAGAACCAAAAGATTGAAAAAGTTCAGAAAGCTCAGAAGAAAAAAAATAAGAAATTGCATCCTGTATGTATTTGTTCTACCCTGTCTCTTACTTGTAATAGGTTACCTGATATCTTCCCTCATTATTTTGCCGGTTATAAACGGGTAAACATGGCAGTTACTGTCATATGCCTTAATTCACTGTAATAAAGTCTTTTATATTATTGAACCTGTTTTCCTTTATCCGGGGTACTTTCATAATGTCTTCAATAGTCTTGAATTTTCCGTTTGCCTCTCTGTATGCAATAATTTCATTTGCCGTGGCAATCCCGATTCCAGGCAGGGTATCCAGTTCACTCACAGATGCAGTGTTTATGTTGATTTTTGCAGAGTTTCCAACCCCATTTTTTCCGGATATATTAACTGCAGTACCTTCATCTGTAATAATCTCTATGCCTTTCCCTTCTTCATGCTCACTGTCCCTGGTCCCTTTTTCATTATTCTCCTCTTCAACAATCTCGCTTTTGGACTTTATACGCAGCATCATGTTTTCGTTAAGGCTGTACACAAGGTTAATGTTATAAATGTCAGCATCATCCGTGAGCCCTCCTGCAGCTTTAATCGCATCATCCACAAGCTGGCCCTTTTTCAAGGTAACTATGCCGGGATTTTTTACACACCCGACAACATAAACTTTAATTTCATCGGTTTTGTTATCTCCACCATTACTGTTTTCTTCACTATTATTCCCTTCACCGCTAATATAATTATTGTTAGTATCAGCTTCACCGCCTGCACCTGTCGGCGGCTTCAAACCGGAATGCTGACCTGAATTGGCAGAGCCGTCACTGAAACAATCCGTTTTTCCGTCGCCGTAGATGATAATATCCCCGCCTCTTCCTGTAACTGCATATATAATCATTCCAAGAAGCACTGCCGTAAAAACGGCGAAGGCAATAACAGCATCCCTTTTTACGGTTATTTCCTTGTCAAACACGTTAAACTTCATAAATTGCTCACCTTTTTACAAAATGCTCACCCTTATGTTTACACTCATATTTGTACCATTTACTTTAATTTCTGTTACAGATTATACCATTTATTTCAATTTAGTGCAATATATGTATATTAATACGGGGACGAATTTCCTTTTTTTTCATGATATATTCTTTCCTAAATGTATAATTTTTCTGGTATACTTTTTATATAATATTCTAAACCATACAAAACATAATAATTAATGACGGTTTGGCTCGTTGATTTCGGCAAAACTAATGACAACCGGTTATGGAGGTATTAATGAAAAGATATTGTGCATTTGCATTAATATTGTTTATTCTTGCATGCAGCTTTATTTCCGCAAGTGCGGAGGAAGAACTTAATTTTAACGCCCGTTCATACATACTTATTGATGCAAAAACCGGACAGGTCCTGTACGAACATAATTCAAATGAAAAAAGGTTATACCCTGCAAGTACGACAAAAATCATGACTGCGATACTCGCCCTTGAATTGGGAGATCTGGATCAGATAATGACTGCAAGCAAGGAAGCAGTTTATGATATAGGAAAAGACGGGATGAACATCGGCATAATACCCGGTGAACAAATTCCCATGAGAAATCTGCTGGAGGCAATGCTCATCAGTTCCGCAAATGAAACTGCCAATATAATTGCGGAAAATATATGCGAAACCCGCCAGCAGTTCATCGATCTCATGAATGAAAAAGCCCGTGAAATAGGTGCTTTGGACACTCATTTTGTAAATACCAACGGTGCGCATGATGACAATCATTATACTACAGCGGCGGATATGGCAAAAATTGCAATGTATGCCATGCGCAATGAAGAATTCAGAAAAATAGTCCAAAAGAAAAGTTATCAAATGCCTCCTACAAACAAGCACGATTCCTGGCCGGTATTATATTCCACCAACAAGCTTTTGAGAAACTGCAAGAACGAGCTTTTCCGAGTAACCGGCATCAAGACGGGATATACGGGACCTGCCGGACAGAACCTGGTATCTTCAGCGGTAAACGATGAAGGCATGGAGTTAATCGGGGTTGTTATGGGCGTAATGCAGACATCCCCAACTGCAAACTCTTACATTTATTCTGAAAAATTGCTTGAATACGGTTTTAAAAACTTTGCCATTCAAAAGATCATGGATTCCAACCAGATAGTAAAATCAGTATATGTATCCGGAGCCAAAGGCGATGAAGAGCTGCTCGATCTCGTCACTTCAGGGGAATTAAAGTGTGTGCTGCCGAAAGACAAAAGCAAATGGAACATAAGCATTAACAAAGTCATTGAACCTGAAATATCAGCTCCGGTGTATGCAGGTCAGGTACTGGGATACATTGAATGCATCAGAAACGGCACCGTAATCGGCAAAGTTAACATAATTGCATCAAGAACCATTAAAGCGGCAAGCAAACCCGAAAACAAGTTAAAGGCAAAAAATGAAAAGGACAGTTTGCAAAATTCTGTCCTGATAAAGATAATAAAGGGTGTTCTTATAGCGGCTATATTCTTTGTACTCCTGAGGATCGTATTGCGCAGAATCTCAAGAAAGGTGTACATAATAAAAAGGCTTAAATAAGCCTTTTTTCTCCTTTTATTTCCTGAATAGGGCGGATATTCTGCGTAATCTCCATTATTCCAAGGAATTCGCCCTTGTCATTCCGTACTGCAAAATACCTGATGTATGCATATATGTCTCCCATATGAATCCAAAAATCCACGTTATCTTTTCTTCCTGACTTAAGGTCATCAATTACCTGTTCCACAACATGTACACTTGCCGGTGGATGGCAGTTTTGTACCGTCCTGCCTATAACAGCTTTTGTCCTTGCGAATATCCTGTCCTTGCCACGGGAAAAGTATTTGACTATGCCGTCCTTATCCACAAAGGTTATGTCAAAAGGCAAGGTATTGAGCATGCACTCGATTTCCTCATGGGACAGCGCGCCTGTCTCAAACTCGACATATCCTTCATCTGCTCTCTCCAGGCCTTCTTTTTCGAGTTTCTGCTCAACATTTACCCTTTCAGGCTTCCAGATACCCTGAGGCCTCGTAAGGCAATATCCTATTTCTTCACTTTCCTGTGCAATCTTTAACCATTCATCTTCCGCCAGCGATTCTGCAGCCATGGGGAATAATATATTTTCTTCCTTAAAAATCATTTCCATTACTTTATTTACAGTTTCGTCAATTTTTCCTGCGACATTTTCCCTGTCGCCCTTGTAATCGGACAGCACTGATATGACTTCACTTATGCTTCTTCTTATGTCATCGTCTACCCCCCACATTACCTTTGGGGGAGCATATATTCCGTATTTCTCCAGATACGGAAACAGCAGATTTTCCTTCCTGCCGTAGTGCTTTTTCACTTCAGCCAAAAGCTTAAAATCCTCCAGGAGGTTACTGACTTTTTCGTTGTCGTCATTTTTCCTGAATTCTGCGAGATGTGGCTTTATCCTCTCGTTTACAAGCTTTTCAATTTCCCTGTTCTCCAATTTGAAAGTGTGAAGCGGGTGCCCGGGAATTTCGGAAGGATCTTTTGATTTGTGGATTTCCTCGATGGAACCTTTAAACACAGCAGCATGTACGTCACAAAGCCTTTGTACGTCTTCGACCGGCATTCCTTCCATTATAAGGGCGTTCTCCATCTCAGATATCTCGCCTGGAGAAATACCCTTAATGAGTTTTTCAAATCTGGGCCTTACCTCCTCAACGCTTTTTCCGTTATGAAGCTCCATTATCAACTCTTTCAATACCTTTTGCCTGTATTCCCTGTTATTAATAACCTCGCTCATAACTTCCCTCC
>JAMOAC010000095.1 GCA_023621975.1 Bacillota bacterium
GTGGTATTATGCGATTTAAGCCTGATATTGACAAGGTAAGGGAACGGCTGTATGCGTTCTGGGAAAGAGAGGTTATAGACAGGGCTTGTATATCTGTTGTTGCCCCTTTGGAAAAAGGGGCCAACATTTCCATGTTTCACAATGACGAGGACCTGTCGGGCGACCCTGAAGCCCTGAGAAGGTACTGGGAAGACCCTGAGACCATTATGAAAAATTCTCTTGCCAGGATTGAACGTACATTTCTGGGTGGAGAAGCTTTGCCGATAATTTTTCAGAATTACGGCACGTCGGGACATTGCAGATACTTTGGCGCAAAACCCGATTACGGCAATGATACCATTTGGTTTGACCCGGTCTGGAAAAGCCTTTCAGACGTTAACAGCACTTACACTGAAGAACCGCTCAACAGGCAGTTGGAAATAACCAGCTACCTTGCGCAGCACGCAAGGGATGAGTTTTTTATCGGTATGCCTGATAACTGCGGGACCCTTGATGCCATAGGGCACTTATACGGGACGGAAAATGTACTGCTGGATATGATTGAAGAACCTGAACAGCTGAAGGAAGCTATCAGGATAATAAATCAGGTATGGGTGAAAACCAGCGAGTTGTTTTACAATGCTACGCTTGACATTAACGGAGGCGGGGCCCATGCATGGATGCATCTTTTGGCACCGGGCAGGCTCAATCATATGCAATGTGATATGTCGGTAATGATTTCTCCAAAAATGTTTGAAGAATTTGTTATTCCTGAAATCGAACAGCAGCTTGAATGGCTGGAATATCCGGTATATCACTTTGACGGCATTGAACAGGAGAGGCACCTTCATTACCTTCTTGAGCTGCCCAGGCTGAAAGCAATCCAATGGACATACGTAGAGGGCCAGTTGCCGCCCTCAAATTATATTCATATTTTGAAACGAATACAGGATGCTGGGAAATCACTGATTATTATGGCTCCGCCGGATGATATTCCTGTTTTACTGGATCATCTTTCTTCAAAAGGTCTGTATATTCACACTCAGACAGAAACGGTTGAAGAAGCAAAGGCAATCATTAAATATGTCGAGGAAAACAGCAAGGAGTAAGGAAAAAGTAAGGAGTAAGATAAAAAGTAAGGATAACATCATGGATTAAAAAACAGCATGGAGTATAGCAACAGCATGGAGTAAATAACAGCATTAAACAAGATAACAACGAAAGTGAAACTTAACAACAAGCAACAGCAAGGAAAATGATAAAAGTAAGGAGTATGAAGAATGGAAAACATGGATCTGACATATCATTACGCAGCTAAGTTAAAAGATTTTTTTCAGGCGAACAACGAGCTGAACTTAACCGTGGAAGATAAGGAAGGGAACACTTTTACCATAGTGATTGGCTTCTTTTGCAACGACATAGTCAGAATACGACTGGGAAGGGAAATCATTGTACCTGAGTACGATTTTGTGAACCATGATTACCTGAAACCCTTTGATAATATAGTTGTACGGGACAGCAAGGAGAGCATTGAGGCTGAATACGACGGCAAAACCCTTGTTATCGGGAAAGATCCTTTTTCTTTCATGATAAAGAATGCTGAGGGACATGATTTATATAAGGAAAATTTCAACGACGTCAACTCGGTGGGAGAAGGTGAAGACAGAATCCCGCCTATGGGCTATACTACTGATTCTTCCGGAAATGTTATCGGTATAAACATTTGTGCTGCCCTTCGCTATGATGAGCATATTTACGGGTTAGGCGAGAGGTTTACGGAATTTGACAAACGGGGGCAGCATATAGTAATGAAGAATACGGATACATTAGGCTGCCGTGATGCGACGTCCTACAAGAATATTCCCTTTTATATTAGTTCATATGGTTATGGCCTGTTCCTTAATACCCACCTTATAACCGAGTTTGATATCGGGTACAGGTCCACGGCTTCCATCAGCATAAACGCGCCGCAAAACTCCCTTGAGTATTATATCCTGACAGGCGACAGCCTAAAAGACATACTGTCCCGTTACATTCAGCTTACCGGCCCCGCAGCCCTTCCTCCTGACTGGTCCTTTGGCTTGTGGTACTCAACAGGCTTCAAGGACAACTCAAGAGAAAGCACACTGAATGATGCGGAGCGTTTCAGAAAGGAAGGCATACCATGCGACGTAATGCATTTTGACTGCTATTGGCTGAGAGACGATATGTGGTGTGACTTTGTCTGGAATGAAGAAAAATATCCTGACAGGATTGAGATGTTGAACATACTTAAGGAGCAGGGGTATAAAATCTGTTTGTGGATTAACCCGTACGTAACCATAAAGACGGATATGTTCAGGGAGGGCAGAGAAAAGGGCTATTTCGTCAGGCATAAGGACGGCAGCGTCTATACTGCCGATTTATGGCACGGCCTCCTGCCTTACTGTGCAATTGTAGATTTTACCAACAGTGAAGCAGTAAAATGGTACCAGAAGAAGGTCAGCGACATACTCAAAGAAGGTGTTGATGTTTTAAAGACGGACTTTGGAGAAGACATCCCCTATGACTGCGTTTTTTCAAACGGCAAGACAGGCTATGAGATGAGGAATATTTATTCAAGGCTGTACAATGAAGCT
>JAMOAC010000277.1 GCA_023621975.1 Bacillota bacterium
GCCGGATTGCTGATACCAACCGCCGCTGAAATATCTGAAATTTTCATGTTGGTATTGGCAAGCAGTTCCCTGGCACGTGCAATGCGCCTCTCGGTAATATAATCCGAAAGGTTCTCACCAGTAATTTGTTTGTAAAGTCGCGATAAATATGACGGATTCAAATATACTACATCAGCCAGACGTGTCAGCGATAAATCCTTATCAAGGTTTTCAGATATATAAGTTTTAATTTTTTGAACCACTTTTCCTTCGTCATTATCAACTCTGTCATCTAATACTTTATTGGCTATTGTCTCAATAAAGCTTGCTCCAAATCCTATTTTGTCAAGTCCTGCAAGCAATTCAATTATGCTTTGTTCGATTTCAGACGGCACAATTCCCTTACGGTTCATACGTGAAAAAAGCATTCCCATAATCCTGAAAAAGATTTCCGAATAAAGCATCCCACCGCTATTCCGGGACACTTCAAACAATCTTCGCAGTTCTACCTTAAAATTTTCCGGATTGTTGTCCAGAAGCTGTTCCAATTGGTAAATACAACGTTCTATGCTGGAATATTCTTCTGAAACAGTACACTCTGCACCTTCATCAGTAAATATTGTCATGCTATTTAACGGATTCATAAATAACAGTGTTTTCAACCTATCGAATAAATCAGCCAGGCTTGTCCATTCAGCAGGTTTTGATATCATGGCAAGAGGCAGCCCTACACCAAGTTCATTCTGGCAAATAATCTGAGCAGCTTCAAAACTACCTTTCACATAATNNCACATAATTAAGCAGATTATCCCAATCAGATTCTGTCCGAGGTTGTATAAACCACACCATAAGAGAATAATATTCAATGCAGTAGCTAACCACCTTGCTGCCTAACTGGTATTCCACCTCATTCTGCACATATGAAAATTGCTTTAAATTGCTGTCAGTGCTGTGAAATAAAGGCCGTGCAGCAACCAACAATACCTTTTGATCTGAATTTAAGCCCGTCTCCAGCTCATTTAATTGTTTGTCCCAGCCATCCGGAATATCTCCGTCTAAAAGGCTGGTAAATAATTTATTGCGTAAAAACGGCAATGATTTTGCAAATTGGCTTTTTGCACGGGCAATAATAGCCTCGCGCTCATGTTCTTTTCTGTTTTCTTCAATACACTCCCTTACTGCTGCAATTATTGCGTCATCCCCTTCGGTCTTCAGTATGTATTTCGCTCCCGGCTTGTGAATGGTTGCATATACATAATCAAACTCACTGTACCCTGTTAGCACTATAACCTTGCATTTCGGCCAATAGCTGTAAATTGTATCCAGCAGCTGCAATCCAGTGATGCCGGGCATTTTAATATCTGTTACTACAATGTCAAATCTCATGTTTTTCATCTTTTCAATGGCTTCTATTCCTGAATAAGCTTTATATACGTCCAATTCCAGGTCTGATTCATTACAGAAGACTTCATAAAGGCCGTCTACTATATCAGGTTCATCATCAACAAGCAAAAGTCTGTACATTTTTTATACCTCCCCGACAATAATCCGCATATGTACTTTCAGCCCTCCAAGGCTGCTCCTTGATACCTTGAGCCCGCTCTTGTCGCCAAACCTTATTTTCAACCTGTGCTGCACATTAATTATTCCCGTACCGCTTCCCACTTCTATTTTATTGCTCTCCAGCTTTTGCTGTAATTCTTCAAGCTTCCCTTCATCCATTCCCTCTCCGTTATCTTCCACATATACATTAAGCTCACCATTGTCATATGTAAACTTTATATTAATAAGGCCGCCGCTCAGCACATTACCCATACCGTGTTCATACACGTTTTCTATTATCGGCTGCAATATAAGCTTTGGCACCATTATGTCCTCCGCTCCCTCAGGCACTTCATCCATCTCTACAGTTATCCTGTCTTTAAACCGGATGCTTTGTATGTCTATATAATTCCTCGCTATTTCAACCTCTTTCTTAAACGGCACCTCATCCACTCCACTCCGGGTTATATATTGGTAATAACTACCCAGCTTCTGCGCAAATACCTCCAGCCGGTCATAATTTTTGCTCCGGCACATGCGGTAAATATGATAAAAACTGTTATACAAAAAGTGCGGATTGATCTGCGACTGAAGCTGTTTAAGCTCTGCACGCTGTGTCGAAATACGGTACAGGTATACCTGTTCAATGGTAGTTTTTATCCGCGAAGCCATCTTCTCAAAGCTTTTGAACAAGTAACTGAATTCTCCGTGTATTTCTTTGTCAAAATGTATGTCATAGTTCTCTTCTTCCACCATTTTAAAGGCTTTTACCAATTCACTCATCGGCCGGTGAATCACACGGTTAAGAGAAAATGCAAAAAACAGTATGATAGGTATCGTTATCAGTATGAACATGAAAAATATCAGGTTAAACAGCTTTAAAGGCCTTATAATATCATCTTCAAGCATATATGAAATCAAGGTCAGCTTCAGAAACGGAAATGAACTCACCGATACCCAGTACGTCCTGCCGTTCTGAACAATCTTGTCAAAAATGGTGCTGTTTGTTTCCTCTGCCTTTTTGGAAAGCCTTACTAAATCCTGTTCGGCAATTTTGAAATCGCTTCCGATACTCCATTCTCCCTTGTCATCTATCAGCATGGCGCCGGTCCTCTCACGTCCTCCTAAATCTGACAGTTCCTGTGTTAACAGGGGAACTGACAGTTCCGTGTAAAGAACATACGCCGGTTTCTTGTCGTTTACATTAAAAGGGCCGGGATAGGGTGAAAAAATAAATAATCTGTCCTGGTAATAAAAAATCGACCCTATATTGTCCGATTCCAAATAAGCATCAATAATGTCCCCGATGTTCCGTTTGTCTATATTATAATTGCAGCATATCGTCCATTCGTTGTCACACCTGTATATCCCGCAGTTAATAATAAGGTGGCTGGAAAGGCTGAGAAAATTAAGCTTTTCTGATACCTGCATGATAGCTTGTGCACGTTGCACACTGTCCATTGACCCGGATAAAATTCCAATGTACTGAAAGTCCCTGTCTAAAGAATACTGGTGCTGTAAGTTTGTTATTTTATCTATTTCCTTAATCAGGGATGACGCAAAAAAGTCTGCCTTATATGTCATTGTGTTGCCTATCTCGTGATATATGATGCGGGAGCCTATGACATTAATAAAAGTAAGTATTATATAGATAGGTATTATAACCAGCAAAAACATAAATATAACTTTATAGTAAACCGGCAGCCTTCTGTTAAAATCAACTATGCGCTTTAGCATATATGCCCTCCTATCCAGGCATTACCTATTAAAATATTATATCATATAACATATAAAAAAAGTAAAAGAGAAAAGTTGTGTTCAAAAAAGGATGTAATAAATATA
>JAMOAC010000281.1 GCA_023621975.1 Bacillota bacterium
AATCCTCTCCTTAAGAAAGAAGGCAAGAAGGCATTTATACTTGATTCCAAAGAGCCTGTTGCCTCATTCAGGGATTACATTATGAGTGAGGTAAGATACTCGTCCCTGACCAGGACATTCCCTGAAAGAGCTGAGCAGCTCTTTGAAGAAGCAGAAAAGAATGCAAGAGAAAGATTTGAAATGTACAAGAAACTGGCAGAGATACTTTAAGCATCCATCATGAGTACTTGCAAACACGAGTGACAAAGCGTTTTTTCCAGCGAGTGATCGTAAGATTGCTCGCTGGTTTTGTTTTTAAGGCTCTATGTCAATAGTTGAGTTGGAGCCTCTGGTAGAATAAAATGTCACTGTATTTTCCAGCAGGTAACCAGGATAAAGTGGAGAACCGTCCCCTCACACATGACATAGAACTGTCCCCTGTCACATATAATTAATTGAAATTGCAGATAAAAAACACCGTAGCGTGCTTGTCCGGAGGTTGTCTATGCACGACATTGAATACAAAATCGCAGACCTTTTCGATTTTCAAATTAAAGCTGTAGTACCGTACAAGGATTTTTACATAGTAAATACGTCAAAAGGCAAAAAGGTCCTGAAAAAATGTGCCATGTCACCGGGCAGGATACTTTTTGTTCATGGTGCAAAAGAACATTTGTATAATAATAATTTCAGGAATATTGACAGATTTATTTGTACGGTAGATGGAAAGCCATATATTTATATCGATGATAATATATACACCATGACGGATTTAATTGAGGGTAGGGAATGTGATTTTACCGACAGGGATGATATTGTGAAAGCATCACGGCTTCTTGCCTTGCTCCATAGAGCTTCCAGGGGTTATGTACCGCCGCCTGGCAGTATACGCCAGGATGACCTTGGAAAGCTGCCGGTTTATTTTGAAAAGAGACTGGAGGAACTAAAAAGGCTGAAGAAGGTTGCGGATAAAAGGAAAAGTGAATTTGATTATATGTACATAAACTATGCAGATCATTTCATAAGAAGCGGAGAGGAAGCAATAAAGCTGCTTTCCGAATCCCGTTACAATGAACTGGTGGATAAAGCCAGAAGGGAAGGGGTTTTCTGTCACCATGACTATACCTATCATAATATCATTTGCGATGAAAATGAAATGTTTGTAACGAATTTTAATTATTGCTGCTTCGAGCTTAATCTATATGATATTGCCAATTTATTAAGGCGAAAAATGAGAAAATGCAACTGGGATTTGAAAGAAGCAAGAATTATTTTAGACGAGTACAGGTCGTTAGAAGATATAAGTAAGGACGAATTTATTGTACTATGGATCATGCTCAAATTTCCGCAGAAATTTTGGAGGACTGCAAACAGGTACTATAACAGCCGGAGGAACTGGGTGGAAAGGGTTTGTACAATGAAGCTTCAGGAGGTTATAGATGAAATTGACTATATAGAGCCGTTCCTGGACAAGTTTGAAATGCTTTTCTGAGAAAGGGGGAATTAATACTTCTGCACCTTTACTCATATTCACATAAGAGGTTGATAACTCATATTATGTAATATAAACACAGAGTAAAGGTGGGTTATATGGGCAAGTTAAAAATCGGTGATATTGTGGCAAGGAAATCCTACGGTTGCGATGTATTTTTTAAGGTAGCGGATATCAGAAACAACGGAAAAGAAGACATTGTAACGCTCAAAGGGATAAGCTACAGGATAGAGGCCGACGCTCCTGAATCAGATCTGGAAATACAATCTGAACAAAAGGTTCTGGATTACAGAAATAAATGCAACAGAGAGGTTGAAAAAGTTATTCGCAACAATTATCCGCTGAGGTTTAGGAGCTACCCAAAAAAGCATTTTTTAGAGATACTCCAAAAGATAACCAGCGGACCTTTGCGAGACCGGGAAAAGTACTACACATAGATGGAGATGAAGAGTATCTTGAAACTTGTCTTTCGGAATATAGAAAGCTCAATATTGATGCAGTGGGGAAATATGTTCCCGAGAAACAGCAGCCATCAGTGGTATATAAACTTCTGGAGGAATATAAACCGGATATACTTGTGCTTACAGGTCATGACGGTGTATTAAAGGGAGAGAAAAGCTATCTGAGTATTGCTAGCTACAGAAATTCCAGATACTTTGTTGAAGCCGTAAAAATGGCAAGAAAATATGAAAGAGACATGGATAATCTTATAATTTTTGCAGGGGCATGCCAGTCAATGTACAGCGAAATAATAAAGGCAGGGGCAAACTTTGCAAGTTCACCGAAGAGAGTACTTATACATGCACTTGATCCTGTACTTGTATGCAAAAAGATTTCATTTACAAGCATAGACAGGGTGGTCTCACCACAGGAGGTTGCCGCCGCTACAATAACAGGCCCTGAAGGGATAGGAGGAATTCAGACTAGAGGTAAATACAGGGACGGATTTCCTGAAGACGGATATACAGGCTGACATACGATAACAAATTATTGATGATTTTTCCTATTTGGGAAGTTGTAAAATAAAATGCCGTAATATATAGAAAACTCATGGTAATCCATTGTAAAATGTTTAACGACCAAAAAAAACATTAGCAAAGGAGAACCATGAGTTATATATGAA
>JAMOAC010000145.1 GCA_023621975.1 Bacillota bacterium
GCTGGTGTTTCGTTATCAGATTAAATTTATTTTATCCAAAATAATATATGTTTTGTATAAATACTTTGAACTCATATTCTGATATGATCTTATTAAAAAAATATATTTTGAAGTCAAAAATAATAAGAAAATTCCAATAAGCAATTAGGGCAGCAGTTTGGGTATTTTGTGGGCAATTTTCATCGGAGATACGAGCCTCTGGGGAATATAAGAATTACTGATTAGGTATGGAAAATATTTACTGACAAACAGAATACGGTAAAGTCCTTTATCGGCTTGTGTTAAGTATTACCTGAAATAAATTATAAAACAAACAGGCGGGAGTTTGTAAAATCCGGCTAATAAAGGCTGTGAAGCATCTTTAGTTAAATCGTGTGCTCGAAGTATGGATAAATGTGGAGGGAACATGACAATGAATGAATACAATATTTTGAAAAAGCAATTAGCCAAAGGTTGGAATACCTGGAATACAAGAAGTGTACTATCCCATGTACTGCTTCCGGAAGGTTTTACACTGAACCTTGGTATAAAAGAATCCCGCGAAGGCAGCTATCTGAAAGAAGCCCTTATTGGCAGGCGAAATAAAGTTAAATACTTGCCATATAAAGATGAAAGCGTAGAGGTTATTCGTCCGGGCCCCCATGCATATGATGGAAGCTATACTGAATTAAACCTAAAGTGGAGAGGAATAGAGATAATTGTACAAAGCGCAACCCAGGGAGATGATCTGGTAATCCTGGTTACTCCGGTGGCAAGCCAGAAACAGCCTGCCACATTGGTTGTGGAATCGGGTATTCTATGGAATCGGGAAGGGTATGTTGTACATGAAGGAAATGCAATAGCGGGGGTTTTACCCGGCAGGAGGGTTCTCACATATATTACCAAGGAAACAATATTTTCACCTAGTATTCCCGCACAAACACCATATTTTGCAGTTAAATTGGACGGGCCTGCAGGTATTTCAACTGGGAAAGACAGAAGTATAGAAGAGATTAAAGCAATTATAGAAGAGAAGAGGTTAAAACATGTAAGGAGGAAAGAAGATTTCGGAGAACTGGCGGAGGTATACAATGCCATGCAGACAGTCATGGCGTGGAATACATTTTATGAACCCAAAAAGGACAGAGTATTTACTACTGTGAGTCGGATATGGAACGTCGAATTCGGAGGGTATGGTATTTTCTGCTGGGATAATTATTTTGCTGCTTACATAGCTTCATTGGATAGTAAGGAACTTGCATATTCCAATGCAATTGAAATAACCAAGGAAAAAACCGAAGAAGGTTTCGTGCCAAACGGTGCCACGGAAATGGGATATGTCAGCTTGGATCGTTCACAGCCTCCGGTAGGTTCAATGGTTGTAAGGGAATTGTACCGCAAGTATCGTGACAAATGGTTATTGAAGTTTCTGTTTGATGACCTGTATGAATGGAATACATGGTATTTCAGGAACAGAGGATTGGGTAACGGACTTATGGCATTGGGTTCAAAACCCTATGAACCCATTTACGATAATTATTGGGAAACGGCAGGGGTAGGCTCAACATTTGGAGGAGCCCTTGAGGCTGGTTTAGACAATTCGCCGTTGTATGATGATATTCCGTTCAATACCGAAAGGAACACAATGGAGTTAGCCGATGTTGGCCTGACAAGCCTCTTTATAATGGACTGCAAAGCGTTGGCGGATATTGCTGATATACTTGGCAGGAAGAAGGAAGCTTCAGAGCTTAGGGAAAGGGCAGGGCAGAGCAGCATTGCTCTTAATACTCTTTGGGATGATAAGACGGGGATATTCCTCAACAGGAGGACAGATACAGGGGAATTCAGCTATCGCATGGCACCAAACAATTTTTATCCGCTTTTCAGCGATATGCTAACCCCGGAGCAGGTTGACAGAATGCTGAAAGAGCATTTTTATAACCCGGATGAATTCTGGGGGGAATGGATGCTTCCTTCCATTTCCCGGAATGATCCGGCATACAAGGATCAGGAGTACTGGAGAGGACGTATATGGGCACCGATGAACTTTCTTGTATACCTGGGGCTGAGACGCCATAACTGCAGGAAGGCATGTGAGGCTCTGGCTGAGAAGTCAAAGAAACTGATATTGAAAGAGTGGCTGGAACATGGGCATGTACATGAAAACTACAATGCTGATACAGGTGAAGGTTGCGATAAAGCGAGCAGTGACAGGTTTTATTTCTGGGGAGGGTTGCTTTCGATGATTGCTTTGATGGAAGCAGGCTATATTGAGGGTCCTGAAAATGAGATTCATTAAAAATTGTCCCCTAAGTCCCATTTTAGATTGAAGAGATTAACCGAGGAGAAATGATATGAGTTTTGAAATTCAAAAAACCATTGAATTGGAGGGCATGGTAATGAATTCAAGAGAAAATACTGAGTGTCTTATTAGAGGTAAAAAGGCTGAAAGGGTTGGGTTGTATGATTCCCCGTGGCCCGACACAATTGAAAAATGGCGTAAGCAGGGATACCTTATAGAAAAGGATCCTGAAACCGGAGAAGATAAACCTGTAGATCCTGAGGAATACTTTGAATTTGATATGCGTGGAGTAGGTGGATGGTTTAATA
>JAMOAC010000002.1 GCA_023621975.1 Bacillota bacterium
ACTCTGCCAAGCCAAGTGAAGGGTTTTAAAACTCAACACCTCTAAAGGGAATTCCTTCTTCACCCATGATGGAAATTTTAATTATCAGGGCTCCAAGACAGGCAGGATTAATCTTTAGATTTGATATTTCAAACAATACAGCATAATCTGCATTATACCCTTTCAGCCGTGATGCAATGGTGCCATTGACACCTGCATACTCCTCATCCACCACGGATTCAAATATTATATCGCCCTTTGGGACAAACCCATTCTCCTTCAGCATTTTTAATGTAACAGCCGCACATGCAAGGCCGCCCTTCATATCGGCACTTCCCCTGCCGTACAGTCTGCCGTCCTTAATCAGCGGTTCAAATGGCTGCGTAACCGTCCAGGGCAAGGGTTCTATCGGAACAACATCCATATGCCCGGTTAACAGCAGCGATCTTCCACCGCCGGTACCCTTCCAGACTGTTACAATATTATTGCGCCCCTCAAAATTTCTCTCTAAGAATTCCGGGTAATGAGGATATTCCGGAATATCTGCAGGCGAAAACTCGTCTACAGTAAGTCCCATATCCTCAAGGTATAATTTCAGAAATTCCTGTCCGGCTTTTTCATCGCCGTCAGGTGGAAAGTTTATTGTGGGTATACGTATCAAGTCACAAGCCAGTTTGAGTATTTCCTGTTTATAAGCATCCGAAATCAAATATCTGTCTTTCACTGTTTCACCTCTTCTCATACATACTTCCAGCATATTTGTTTATAGCTCATATTTTGCAGAAAGCATCACTATAAAGTGATGCTTTCTGCATGTATTTCATCTTTTGCGCTGCTATATGATGATACTACTCTAAGAACTCTTCATAATCGCCTACATTGGTTGCATCGATGGGGAAGAATTCTACGAACTGTTCGGGTTCTACGTCCTTACCTGAGAAGTAATCCTTCAAGGCATTGATTACCAGTGTAACTATATCCCTTGCAGAATAGGGAGCACCAACGCCCATCTTGTAATATCCATTGGGATCATTTATCATGTTCAACGGCTCGGCACCGTTCAATCCGGAAGAAACTACTATTGTTCCTTCAATATTGTTGGTCTCAAGAGCGCTAACAGCTCCCATAGCGCCGTTATCTACAGCTGCCCAGATTACATCTATCGGCTTCATTATATTGTTATTAACAATATTGGCAGCAGATTCACGTGTTTCACCAAAATCCTGGTTAAATACAACTTCAACGTTCTCCTCGCCCAGCTCTTCCTGAAGAACCTCAAGGTATCTTTCACTTCGAACCCTTGTATGAGGAGCATTCAACATTGCCAATATACCGGTCTTAACTTTTCCACCTAGGTTTTCCCTTGCATAATCAGCTACCCATCTTGCAGCAAGTTCACCTGTTTTAGCGTGATCCCATGCAATGTATGCAATTTTGCCTTCATATGGTGTAGCGGAGTCGAAAACGAAAATGGGTATGCCTGCAGCAGTTGCAGCTTCCAATGTCGGAACAATACCATCTGAGCTGACCGGGTCAACAACAATAGCATCATACTTCTTGGTAATAAAGTCTTCTATCTGTTTCTGCTGAGTTTCAGCATTGAGATTACCATCCTGAACATTGACCTCAGCAAAGCCCGCTTCGGCTCCCTGCTTTTCAAACTGCCTTTTTACTTCTGTGCACCATTCATCGTACAATGTGATATGTGCAACACCAATGCGTTTGCCTTCCCATGGGTTCCCTTCCGCGTCAGCACTTGGTGCCGGTTCATCATCGTCGGAAGGTTGTTCAACAGGGGCAGGAATAGCAGTTGAATCCGGGCTCTTCACTTCCCCGCCGTTATTGCTGCAGCCGGCAATAATGCCTACAAGCATAAGCATGACAAGTAACAGGGAAATTGATTTAGACTTCTTCATAAAACATCCTCCTTAATTAATATTATCATTATCGTATTTTAATCGTATTGATGTAATATGATATGATCATGTTATAAAGTTACACACACATCTCCAGAATTCTTTCCTGCGTAGCTTCCTCCCTGGTGAGTTCGCCTTTCAACTCACCCTCATGCATAACCAATATCTTGTCGCTCATTCCTAAAATCTCCGGAAGCTCGGATGAAATCATAATAACTACTTTACCCTGACGAATAAGATCATTTATCAGTAAATATATCTCGCTTTTAGATCCAACATCAATTCCGCGGGTGGGTTCATCCAGAACGATGATATCACTGTTCTTCATCAGCCATTTGGCAATTACTACCTTCTGCTGATTTCCGCCGGAAAGGTATTGTACTTCCGTTTCTACTGACGGCGTAGCTATATCCAGCTTTTCAACATACTCATTACTGTACTTCTTTTCAAGCTTATTGCTTATGAAACATAACTTGGCAAGCTTATCCATGCTGACCATACAAATGTTTCTTCTCACACTCAGGAGTTGTACAACACCCTGGGTTTTTCTGTTTTCCGGCACAAGACCAAAGCCATTTTTTATAGCATCCCGGAAATTATTGTGTTTTATGGGCTTGCCATACAATAGGACTTCACCGGAATCAATTTTATCTATACCCAGCAGTGCACGTGCCAGCTCCGTTCTGCCTGAA
>JAMOAC010000329.1 GCA_023621975.1 Bacillota bacterium
TTTTAACACATTCATCTTGTAAATGCAATATGAAAAATTAAAAATTTTATTTTTTGTCAAAATATTAACAAAAACATGTACAGGCAGCGACCTATAAGATGAAGCATAATAAAGTAGACAGTAAAGCATGAAGTACAATGAAATAGAAAGCAAAGCATAATAATGTTGAAAGCAAGAGAAAATATAATGCAAAACATAATGAAGTACAATGCAAAGAATAATACCGGAGCAATACAGGCAATTAGAGAAATTTAAAATATTATAAAATAAAGTTTTTACAGTTGTTTCAAAATACCCCCTATGGGTATATAATATATCGAGAGAAACAAATAATATTATCATATGATACCACAAAGAGAATTGGTTTGTTCTCCCAGTAACAACAAAAGGAGGTAGTAAATTTGTCGGTAAAGGTATATTCAACACCTTCATGTCCATGGTGCATGGTGGCAAAAAGGTACCTGGAATCAAAAAATGTGCAATATGAAGAATATGACGTATCAAAAGACAGAAATGCAGCAATTGAAATGGTGCAAAAATCAGGACAGAGAGGTGTTCCCGTTATTGACATAAACGGCAGCATTGTGGTCGGATTTAACCGGCATGAGATTGACAGGCTGCTTGAAAATGGAATTGGTTGATTGTATTATAACTGACCTGTTGTGACAGGGTAGTGGCAGAGAAGTTTAATGTCTTGGCAGCTGAATGCCGCTGTCTGATAATCTGTTGCAACAGGCTTTTTTTATGCCTGATTGCTTTTCCGTTGTTTTATTGTTTTCTGATTTTTTAACTGGAAAATTTTTGGATAATTCTTATTGCCAAACCATATAGGTGATAATCGCCCGCATATATGGTAGAATTTTAAAGAAAAATTCAAATCATGAATTTGTACTTTAGGAAAAATTATTGAAAGCAGATAATCTAAAGTGATTATTCTGAAATGCCTATTGTAATTTTAAGAGGAGGGTGATACTTTATGAAAAGCTACAGGAAGGAATTATGGTTTGACGTTAAAAAAAGAAGGGAGTTTATAAACATTACTCCGCTGGTGGAGCAATGCCTTGCTGAAAGCGGAATAAAGGAAGGATTACTGCTGTGCAATGCGATGCACATAACGGCAAGTGTGTTTATAAATGACGATGAGAGCGGATTGCACAAGGACTTTGAAGCTTTCCTTGAAAAGCTGGCCCCGGAAAAGCCTTATGAGCAGTACCATCACAATGGCTTTGAGGACAATGCCGACGCCCATCTTAAACGTACCATTATGGGCAGGGAGGTTGTAGTGGCTGTAACCAACGGCAAGTTGGACTTTGGCCCGTGGGAACAGATATTTTACGGAGAGTTTGACGGAAAAAGAAGGAAAAGAGTTCTTGTAAAAATCATCGGCGAATAGGACCTACCAGCCTGCATTGAGTTTACATAAATTGTCTGTTGAATAATTCCCCCCTGTCTTGTATCGTATTAACAGGGGGGTTTATGTATGAGCGAAAAGTCCGTAAAGGGGTTTATCATCTTAATTCTCACCATGCTTATAGTAGCGTTTTTACCGGGTGCAAATGGTACTTATGCTCAAAATGGAAAATTTAACATGTCGTACATATATTTCGGGAAACCGTCGTCGTATAGTTATTATGTAAATCGAACCAATGGTTCACTGAATGAGGTTGCACCCGGTTATTTTAATATTGACAGCGAAGGAAATCTTGAAATTGATTCCTCATTTAGCATTGGTTTTATAGATGAAATGCATGCAAAAGGAATAAAAGTTGTTCCGTTTCTCAGCAATCATTGGAACAGGGAGGCAGGGAGAAAAGCTTTAGACAAAAGGGAAGCCCTTGCGAAGCAAATTGCAACGGTAATTTTCAAGTATAACCTGGATGGGGTAAATGTAGACATTGAAAACTTAACGGAAGCAGATCGTGAAAACTATGTTGATTTTGTGAGGAGACTGAGAAATAAGATGGGATACGGCAAAACCCTTTCAGTTGCTGTTGCGCCTAATCCGTATAATATTTCGACAGGCTGGCAGGGTTCGTACGATTATGCCGCTCTTGCAAAATACTCCGACTATCTCATGGTTATGGCATACGACGAAAGTTATCAGGGTGGTCCGGCTGGGCCTGTAGCAAGCGCTCCGTTTGTCGAGAGATCGATAAAATATGCAATCGAAAGGGTACCCAGGGATAAAATCGTGCTGGGGATACCTTTTTACGGCAGGCTGTGGAAGACCGACGGCTCTTACGGCGGGTATGGAGTGAGTAATGTAACTGTTGAACAGTTGATTCAAAAATACAACGGAAAGGTTACCTATGATATAAATGCCCAAACGCCAAAAGCAGTGATTACTATAAATCAAAGTGATGACAAGCCGACTGTACTGGGAAGGAAACTTGATGCTGGCACTTACGTCATATGGTTTGAAAATGAGAGGTCTATCAAGTATAAGCTGAGCCTTGTTCAAAAATATGACATTAAAGGAACGGGAAGCTGGAGCCTTGGGCAGGAGACGGAAGATACATGGGTGTATTACGACCGGTGGCTCAACGGGCGTTACTTTACAGATTGTGAAAGCCATTGGGCACAGGGGTCAATTTTCTTTGTTGAAGAAAAAGGCTGGATGAATGGTGTGTCCAGTACGAAGTTTGCTCCTGACAATATCATTACGAGAGCAGAGGTGGCTGCCGTACTGGTAAGGGCTCTTGGACTTAAAGGAGATACAAGCGGCACGTCATTTAAGGATACGTCAAAACACTGGGCAAGGAATGAAATCGAGATAGCAAGGCAAAATAACATAGTAATTGGAGCAGGAGACGGAAATTTCCTGCCCGACAATCCCGTTACAAGGCAGGAACTGGCAGTCATGCTGGACAGGATTCTTTCGCTGCCCGGCGCTGATGAAAAATTTGAAAACCCTTACTGGGATATAACTTATAATAAGTTTAAGTGGTCATACAATTCAATACTTAACATGACATATAACGGCATCTTTACCGGAGGAACAGACGGAGGATTTCATCCGTACGAAGGTGTTACAAGGGCACAAATGGCGGTGTTAATGGAGAGAATTTCGAAATATATTGAGAAAACTCAGTGAGGTTGGATAATGATATGTTAAGAAAATATTGATTGCTGTAATATATAATGCTATAATCTTAGCTATATAATAACATAACCATGGCGGACAACTGAATATGGTATATGGTATAGAGCACAGGAAGTGTTTTATACCGGACAGTTCGGAACCATCCTGTCCTTAAACAAAACTATGGCTCCCGGTCTTTGCCGGGTTGAAAATAATTGTTAATTGTTAATGAAGGGGCAGATATGCCCTTTTTTTTGTCCAGGGACTGTCCAGAGGGACGGTTCTCGTGGTCTTCTCCTCGTGGCATTCTCGCGGCCTTTTTTCAGGGGGACGGTTCTCAACTGTCGCGTTATAATATGCTTTGTGAATATGTGACAGAGGTATGACAGGGAACCGTCCCCTGTCACATTGGTAACCAACACCTGCTGCATTAATGTCATTTCTGTTAATACACCATAACGTCTGTTGTGGTGTATAAACGGTAGAAGATTGGCAATATAAATAACAAGGAGGAACAGTTACATGTGGGAGAAACGTAATATTAGATTTTTAGCTGAAGCGGCAATTATTGCTGCGATATACGCAGCGATTTCTATTATATTTGCTCCAATAAGTTCAGGACCTGTTCAGGTCAGAATTTCAGAAGCACTTACGGTATTACCTGTGTTCACGCCCGCAGCAATACCGGGGCTTTTTGTAGGATGTATCGTTGCAAACATAGTTACCGGTAACGGGCCAGTTGATGTGATATTTGGCAGCCTGGCGACCCTGATTGCGGCATTTTTATCATATAAAATGCCGAGACGCTTCCTTGTGCCACTGCCGCCGGTCATTATAAATGCGGTTGTTGTAGGGTTTATATTAAATTATGTGCTGGAAGCGCCCCTGTTTGCAAGCATGGTCTATGTTGGAGCAGGGCAGGCTGTAGCTTGTTATGGACTGGGCTATCCCCTGATGCTCCAGCTGGAAAAATACAAGGATAAAATTTTTCTGTCATATAAAAAATAAGGCTTTACAAAAAGTAAAGCCTTATAATCAGGTAAAAAATGAATTTTACAAATCAGGAGTGTATTCAATATTATCAACAATAAAGCCTTTATAGTCTTCTATAACGGCTTCTGCGATATTGGTGCAATGATCTGCAATTCTTTCAAGATTGTGGACCAGTTCTACAAAAGAGACTGCAGCCAATGGATTACACAATCCTTTGGAAAGTCTTTCCAAGTGCCTTGAACGAAGGCTTTCTTCCATTTCGTCAATATCTTTTTCCTTTGACAGGGTTTTTTTGGCCAGTTCAACATTTCCTTCATTAAGAGCATGAATCGTGTCATCCACCATGCCGTTAACCTCTTCAAAGGCATTTGTTATTTCTCTTATAGCCTCATCAGAGAAAGGTAGATTTTCATTTTCCTTTATCACAGCGGATTCTGCTATGTTTTCACAATAATCGCCTATTCGCTCAATGTCGTTGACTACATGCATAAGGCCTGTAAGCCTTACGGATTGACGGGATGTAAGGGTACTCACAGAGAGCATCATGGAAAGGTAGCTTATTATTTCGTACTGCAGTTTGTCCACTGTTTCTTCATATTCGTGTACTTTTTTTACTTCATTCATATCTGAGAATATATACGCTTTTTTGGCGCTTTGCATCATCTGCTGAGCGGTAAGCGCCATCCTTGTAAGCTCCTTGGTGGCAAGATTCATTGCGATGGACGGGTTGCTCAGCATTCTCTTATCAAGATAGACGACGCCTTTTTCAATATGGTCTTCCTTCCCTGGCACAATAAATGTAACTATTCTGGCGAGTACGGCTATAAGAGGAAGCCATATTATTGTGTTAATCAGATTGAATCCGGTGTGGGCGTTTGCGATCTGCCGTGAAACTACTTTTACTTCAGTTCCTACAGGGGAAATTAATTCAATAAGCTTGGCAAATGCAGGTATAAAGAACATAAACAAAATTGAACCAAACACGTTAAAAATAGTATGAGCAACAGCAGCACGTTTTGCATTGACACTTGCACCGATGCTTGCAAGCAGGGCAGTCACCGTTGTTCCGATATTGCTTCCAAATAATATTGGCAGTGCAGTCTGAAGGCTTATCAGTGCATTCCCCGCATCATCTATAGGCGTAGAAGCCAGGTTTTGAAGGACAGCAATAAATGCACTGCTGCTTTGAATAATTCCCGTTCCGATTGTTCCCACAAGCAATCCAAGAACAGGATTTTTTCCAAGGCGAAGAACTATATCGGAAAAAGCCTTGCTCTGCCCCAGGGGTTTCATTGCATCACCCATCGTATTCAGGCCTATGAAAAGTACGCCGAATGCAAAAACAATCTGCCCTATGTATTTAACATTTCTTCTTTTGGTCAAGAACATCAGAAGGAAACCAATTGCGGCAATGGGATAGGCATAGTCGCCTATATCAAAAGCCACAATTTGGGCTGTGATAGTTGTACCTATGTTTGCACCGAATATAACGCCTATAGCCTGGGGCAACGTCATCAGGCCGGCACTGACAAACCCTACCACCATTACCGTTGTGGCGCTGCTGCTTTGTATTATGGAAGTTACAAGCGTTCCTACAAGGACAGCTATTAATGGGTTTTTTGTAAGTACTTCAAGAATGCGCCTCATCTTTTCTCCGGCTGCCTTTTGAAGCCCTTCTCCCATAAGGTTCATACCGTATATAAACAGGGCCAGCCCACCCGCCAGTCCGAATATCATTCCAAGAGTGTCAAAATGATTTGATGACATGTTACCTCCCGTAATTTTTTTAATAATAATATTTTGCTATTTTTTGAGGCTGATTAAACCCTGTCAATTTTATCATACAATTTATGTTCGGGACAACTGTTTTCTTCCTTTGCACGGCCGTATTACCTGCGCAGAAATCCCGCTGCCAAGTTTAAATTTTTAATATTAAGGTTGATTGAAAATTTGTTTTAAATAAATTGAACTATGATTTGGGAATGTTGGTAAAACGTACAAAAATTTGTTATAATAAAAAATGTCGGCAATAAATTGAATATAAATAATTTATTTATGATTTAAAAGCAGTTTATAAGACGCGATTAATTGTACAATTAATATAAAGTTATATTATCATTAATATACTTATCATGGTATTCACAGCAGTTAAATTTCTTGTAAAAAGATAATCTTCAGGTATTGAGATGGTGAAATCCAGCTATCGGAGCGCAGGTGTGGAATCTTATGTTTTTTAATTAAATGTTGTATAAGATAATTCATAATATTTGTTAAAATAATTTATTAACTGAAAAAATAATTGAAAAAATGAAAGGGGTAATTGAAATGAGAAGGAAAATTTTAACTGCGATCCTGATAATTGCAACGGCAATCTCCTGCTTGTTGATTCCTCTGCCGGCATATGCAAGCCAAGGGACCGATATTGTAATCCCGGTAAATGTACCTTATGTTGACAACCTTAATAGTCAGGACGAGGTGGATGTTTTCAGATTCTCAATAACGGAGCCCGGAAGCTTGCAAGTCAGGTTTGAATTTCACATTGAAGGCAAATACGACGTAGAAATCTTTCTAATAACTACTGATAAAGGTCTGGTTTCACTGCAAAGAATGTCGTATTCCACATACGCACAGTCAGTTACAGGAAGATATATCGATGAAGGTTACAAAATCAGGGTTCCGAAAGGAGATTACTGTGTGAAAGTACGTAGAACAGATTTTGGTAACTATAGCAGCGAAAATTACATTCTAACCGTTAAGTATACAGCAGAACCTGGTAATGATTATGAGAAGGAATTTAACAATGAAGCGAAAAACGCTACATTAATAAGCACTAATGCCCCCTGTACCGGAAACCTCAGTGATAGTGATGATATTGATTATTACTATGTGAAATTGCCCGCACCTGGAAGTTTGCAAATCAAATTTGAATATTACCCTAGCGGTGAATACAGTGTGGAAGTTTTTGAGTTAGACTCACTGAATAATCTGAGTTCAATACAGAAATCTGACTTTTATTCATCCTCAGCAACTGTAACCGGAATGTATACCCAACTGGGAAATAAGCTAAGAGTTCCAGCGGGTGATTATTATATTAAAGTTAGCAGACCAGCATTAAGAGATTACTGCAATGACGATTATGTCCTGACAATTCTTTCAGACGCAAAATTCGCCACTCCTCCGGATACAAGGATTGTTGCTAATCCAAATAAATCAACGGTTCTTGTGAACGGCGAAAAAATTGCTTTCGATTCTTATAACATTGACGGATATAATTATTTCAAGCTGCGTGACCTGGCCCAGGCCGTAAATGGTACAAACAAGAATTTTGAAGTTACCTGGGACGGCAAAAGAAATGCAATCTTTTTATATTCAAACAGGCCATATACACCGGTGGGGAATGAACTGAAGACTTCTGACAGGCTTACAAGCAAAACTGTTAACCCGACCACATCCTTGATTTACGTTGACGGAAAGGTTGTTACGCTTACGGCCTATAATATTGACGGCAGCAATTACTTCAAGCTCCGTGATATTGCGAAGCTGTTTGATATCGGAGTAACATGGAACGGGAATACTAAAACTATTGAAATAAATACATACATGCCATATGTTGAGTAATGAAATGTATAAGTATTGACAACAAAACCTTATTATACTAAGATAAAAAGTACAAGTTAATAAATAAACTGGGGAGCTGAAGGAATTCGGCTGAGAGGGAACTGGTACCGTTCCGACCCATTGAACCTGAACTGGGTAATGCTAGCGAAGGGAGAGATTATAAGGTACGTTTGTTGATTGCATCAGCCCTTTATCCTGTTCAGGATAAAGGGTTTATTTATGCACATGTGCAGATGATGATAACAAGTCACACGTACACCCCTTGCGATATACAGCTCCGTTCAGTTTATTTCAATGCTAAACTATTTATAAAAAGGGGAATGTATTATGTTTGAGGGTTTCAAAGTTGTAATTTATGAAAACATTTCAAAGCTGTTCAGTCCAAAGCCTCTTGCCACGATTGTAGCAGTATTGTTGCTTGTCGCCATTTTCGCAATTATTAGCAGGAAAACCGCATACAACACAAAAACATTGGCATATGGAGCTATGGCGATATCAGCAGCATTTATTCTGTCTTTTATTAAAATAGTGGAATTTCCTAACGGCGGTTCAATAACCGTTGCAAGCATGCTTCCGATATTCATTTATGCGTATATTGCCGGCCCGAGAGCGGGAATCCTTGCAGGGCTATGTTACGGGATACTTCAGTATATTCAGGAACCTTATTTTGTCCACTGGGCCCAGCTATTGCTTGACTACCCAATAGCCTTTGCTTTTCTGGGGACTGCAGGACTTTTCAGGGACAAACAATGGCTTGGGGCTTTTGTTGGAAGCATGGGAAGGTTTTTGTGTCATTTTCTTTCAGGAGTTGTCTTCTTCTCAGAATATGCAGGAGAACAAAATGTTTTCCTATATTCATTCAGCTATAACATATCCTATATACTTCCTGACTTAATAATCTGCCTGGCGATCTTATTGCTGCCGAGTGTAAAGAGTGCAATAAAAAGGCTGCAGACTGCAGGGTTAAATGCAGGCAAGGCAGCGTGATTATTTAGTTTAGGTGGCAGTGGACGAGATGAAAGGGTTAGCGAAGTGGCAGGAGACGAGGTGACAGGCGTGAGAGGGGACAGTTCCTTGTTACTAAATGTGACAAGGAACTGCCCCATGTCAACATCATCCCATACACCTGTACTTACCCGTTTTTCTTGTGGATTCTCTCAAGTATTTTTCTTGCTACATGGACGCCGCTGGCACCTGCCTGGGAAAGGCCCCGGGTTATTCCCGCGCCGTCTCCGATAGCAAACATGTTTTTCAGTTTTGTTTCCAATTCGCTCGTAAGTTCAAGCCGTGCGCTGTAGAACTTTACTTCCACACCGTACAGCAATGTATCGTAATTGGCAGTACCCGGTGCAATTTTGTCCAGCGCATATATCATTTCAATTATATTGTCAAGATGTCTCTTGGTGAGAACCAGGCTGAGGTCACCCGGTGTAGCTTTCAAAGTAGGTTTTGTAAAGCTCTGGCTTAACCTGTGCTCATTTGTCCTTACGCCCCTTATAAGGTCACCGAACCTTTGAACAAGTACGCCTCCGCCAAGCATATTGGAGAGGGAAGCGATGCTTTTTCCATACTTATAAGGCTCGTTAAAAGGCTGTGTAAACCTGTTGCTTACCAGCAGTGCAAAGTTGGTATTGTTGCTCCTTAACTTGGGGTCGGTATAGCTGTGCCCGTTAACAGTTATTATTCCGTCCACATTTTCCGAAACTACATAGCCGTAAGGGTTCATGCAGAATGTCCTGACAATATCCCCGTACTGCTTCGTTCTATATAAAAGTTTTGATTCATATACGACATTTGTGATGTGTTCAAATACTTTCGCAGGAAGTTCCACCCTTACGCCAATGTCCACTTGATTGTTTATGAGCTTGAGGCCAAGCATTTTGCACTGGTGTGAAAACCATTCAGCGCCTGACCTGCCCGGAGCAACGATCAGGTAATCACATTCCACGTATTTTTCATTGCCCAAATCGAGCCTGTAACAGGGATCGACAGGTATAATGCGTTTTACCTCGGTGTTGCAGAATATGTCAACATTCTTTTTAAGGTGATCATACAGCCTTTTTAATATATTAAGGTTGTTTTCGGTTCCAAGGTGCTTTACTTCTGCTTTTAATAGGTGAAGATCATTTTCCAGGGCTTTTTTCTCAATTTCAGCAGCCTCTTTCGTATAAGCGGAGTGTTTTTCGGTGGTGGCTCCGAAAGCCATGTATACCCTGTCCACATAATATAGAAGCTCCATTACTTCTTCGTCGGGTATATAATCATTTAACCATCCGCCGAATTCTGTTGTCAGGTTAAATTTTCCATCAGAGAATGCTCCAGCTCCGCCAAAGCCCCTCATGATACTGCAGGTTTCGCATTTAATGCAATCCCTGTTTTTTAACTTTATTGCAGGACAATCCCTGTGATATATGTCATTGCCCTGATCAAACATTACTATTCTCAAAGACGGGTCTTCTTTGCTCAATTCGTATCCTGCAAAGATACCTGAAATACCGCAGCCTATTATTGCAATATCGTATTTTTGAATTTTCATTTGCAGCACCTCTTTGGATTTTGCTAAAATGACGCCAGTTTGAATCTTGCTCACCTGAAACCAGTTAAAATTTTACTTGTCTGAAACTCGTCTGAAACCAGATTAATTATACCAGTGAAAAAAAAACTAAACAACATTTTCGTCCTGTTTCAATTACATGTTTTCATACAGCATTTTGCTGAGTGATTCACTGTCATATACAGGTGCTTGGCACGAATAGTTTTCACATAAATACGCAGCTGCTCCTTTTTCAGGCCTTTTATAGCTCTCAACAAACGGAGCAATCTTCGTTATGCCCTCTAAATCATCTGTATTTAACAAAACGGTGGTAAAAGGATTGAATTTGCTTCTTATCACACCGATCATTGAGAGGGCTTCGTTATTGCATGAACTGCTGCCAGTTATTACTATTTCTTTTGAGGAGGAACGGGCGAATAAAAGGGCGCAAAGCATAAATGCATGTCCCATCGGATTGCCGGTTATGCTGCTGCTGAACACCCTGAACTGCCTGTCGGCGAGTTCTTCCAACCTGCTTTGCCCGGTCAGCCTTGCTAGCCTGAAAAAATTCATTGTAGCAACGGAGTTTCCTGAAGGCATTGCTCCGTCATATGCTTCCTTTGGCCTGGCTATAAGCTGTTCGCTGTCATTGCCGTAGAGATACAGGCCTCCGTGCTCATTGTCAAGGAACAGTTCAATCATGCTCTCATTGAATTGCAGCGCTTTTTCAAGATATTCAGGTTTAAAAGTGGTATTGTACAGTTCAATAAGGCCCCATACCAGGAAAGCGTAATCATCCAAATAAGCCGGGAAGGCTGCTTCACCGTCCCTGTACCTGGCCAGAAGCCTTCCGTCGCCTGGACGGACAAGTTTTTCAAGTATAAACTGCAGAGCTTTTTCAGCGGCCGTTGTGTATTGCTGGTTTCCAAGAATCCTGCCGCCGATGGAAAGCGCAGCAATCATTAGTCCGTTCCATGCCGTAAGTATTTTATCGTCCTTGTACGGGTGTACCCTGTTTTCCCGGTGGAGGAACAGTTTGTTTCGGCATTTTTCTATAAAATCAGCATCTTCATCGGCTATATCAACACCGATGAGGTTAGGTATATTTTTGCCTTCAAAATTTCCTTTCTCGGTGATGTTGTAATACCTGCAGAACCTTGTTCCTGCTTCTTCACCAAGTACGTTCCTGACTTCCGACGGAGTCCATAGGTAGAATTTACCTTCGACACCTTCAGAGTCTGCATCTTCAGCAGAATAAAATGCACCTTTCGGTGATGTCATGTCCCTGAGAACATAGGCAAATATTTTATGAGCCGTCTCCGCGAATATTTTTTTACCGGTGGCCTGGTATGCTTCAGTATATGCAATTGCAAGGAGAGCATTATCGTAAAGCATTTTTTCGAAGTGGGGCACAAGCCATTTTCTGTCGGTTGAATAGCGGCTGAAACCAAAACCGATGTGGTCGAATATGCCTCCCCTGTACATTGAATCAAGTGTCTTTTCCACCATCTCAAGGGCATAATCTTCACCTGTTGCATACCAATAACGCAGCAGGAAGTATAAATTATGGGGTGTAGGGAATTTGGGTGCATCTCCAAAACCGCCGTATATGCTGTCAAATGTGTACCTGAATTCTGCAAAAGCATCATGTATAAGATCCTCAGGGATATCTTCCTCCTGAACATAATGGAATTCATTAAATATGCCTGCAATTCTGTCTCCGGAAGATATGAGCTCATCCCTGCGGTTGTTCCACAAAACAACTATTTTATTGAGAAGGCTTTTGAGCCCGATCATGCCCATGCGGTCTTCTTTTGGGAAGTATGTGCCTGCAAAAAAAGGCTTTTTGTCGGGAGTGAGAAATACGGTAAGAGGCCATCCCCCGTGTCCGGTCAACGCCTGGCATACTGTCATGTAAATGCTGTCTATGTCGGGACGTTCTTCCCGGTCAACTTTAACTGATATAAAATGTTTATTTAAAATAGAGGCAATTTCTTCATCCTCGAAAGATTCCCGTTCCATCACATGGCACCAGTGGCAGGTCGACTGTTAACAGCATTCACGAGTACCCAATAGATAGGAAGACCGGCTTGTCTTCTTTTCGTGCCTTTGAGAATGCCTCGTCACACCATGGATACCAGTTGACCGGGTTGTAGGCATGTTGGAGCAAGTAAGGCGATTTCTCATGCACTAATCTATTGGGTACTCGCTTCTTGTCAGCTGTCATGGCACCACCTCCTTTTTATGCGATATATTGTTAATATACCCAAAAAGAAAAGCTGCTATGAAAAATATGTAAGCAAAAAGATTATGTATTTATT